>CALXFI010000026.1 GCA_944387535.1 uncultured Clostridia bacterium
CGAGGGCTTAACCACAGTATTATAAAATCAATCTAAACCCTAAACAGTTATTCATCTATGTATTTTTGAGTGCGCTTAATAGCACAATAATTTTCTAGTGACGATGACATTTAGGGAAATACCTGTTCCCATCCCGAACACAGAAGTCAAGCCTAAATGTGCCGAAAATACTTGTGGGTTACCCTGCTGGGAAGATAGGTTGTTGCTAGATTTTTTTTATTTGAAAAAAATTAATAAATATGATATAAAAGAAGAAATTAGAAAATAGAATAATGAAAAAGTATTTTATTTTGTAATTTCTTTTTGTTTTTTAGAAAAGAGGGAAAGAAAATGAGTAAAGTTATGTGGAAACCAGGAACATTTATATATCCTTTACCTGCTGTTATGGTAAGCTGTGGTACAATGGAAAAATCTAATATAATAACAGTAGCGTGGACTGGAATATTAAATACTAATCCAGCGATGGTGTATATTTCAGTAAGACCTACTAGATATTCTTATAATTTAATAAAAGAACAAGGAGAATTTGTAATAAATTTAACTAATGAAAAATTAGTTAGAGCAACTGATTGGTGTGGAGTAAAAACAGGAGCTAAAGTTGATAAATTTAAAGAAATGAACTTACATAAAGAAAAGGCAAATTTTGTTAAGTGCCCACTTATTAAAGAAAGTCCAGCATCTATTGAATGTAAAGTAAAAGAAATAAGAGAATTAGGTTCTCATCATATGTTTGTTGGAGAAGTATTAGCAATAGATGCAGATGATAAATATATAGATGAAAAGGGAGCTTTTGATATTTCTAAATGTGATTTAATTGCATATTCAAATGGTCATTATTATAAATTAGGAAAAAAATTAGGAAGATTTGGATTCTCAGTTCAGAAGAAGAAAAATAAAAAAGTAAAAAGAAAATAATAGAAAAATAGAAAGAAGTAAAAATAAATAAAGGAAACAGAGGCACTAATAGAGGTGCCCCTGTTTGAGGATTTAAGCAGCTAAGCAAATAATAGGTTAGTCAACCAGAGCAAGGTATGCAGGTTCAACGTTCCAAACCACAGCCATGCCAGGATTGGCAACAATAGCTTCAATTACCTGCTTAACAGGAAGCTTGTATATGCAACAAGAGCCTTCCTTGGCAGTGTCAACAATTACAGCCATACCATTCTCAACGCGGAACCATGTAACGTAGTGTCCACCACTATGATTTTCTTCACCAAGGTACACAGAGTTCTGAACCCTGATAGGAACCACGATGCCATGAGAAAGGTTGTTGATAAGCTTGCTGACAGTATGGATTCGAGTCTGCTTAGCAATCTCGATGCTATCATCAAAACCAAAAAGTTTGATAACATTATCGAGCCAGAAGATCGAACCACCGATCCCCTCAGGTTTACCACACTTTTCGAACACTTCATTGAGGGTCTGGCACTTCTGAATCTTATCATCATCAGGAAAACGTTTCTTGATGACTTCAAGAGTAGCTACAGGTGCAATCATCGTACCTGACTTGTTTGCGAGCTTCCAGCTGCGGTATCCCTTATGAGTAAGTTCGTAGATAACATCCAGAACCGAAGGGTTAAGGTCAGCAAAGATTCGCTTGTCAGAAGATACGCTGTCCAAAAAATTCAGGACAACCTTTGCCTGCAGTGCAGAGCAAGAAGCATTACCACAAGTGTTGGCTGCACCAAAAGGCAAATCCTTCCACTTGGGGTTGGATGCGAATGGAACCATGTCAGGAAGTTCAGCACCACATTCCAAATCATCAAAGATGGAATAGTTACCACTAAGCTGTTTGACGGATTCCACGAAGTCCTTGCATGCATTTTGATGGTTGTTATTACGCTTAGCATGCTCCTCCGGAGAAACAGTGAACTCCGGAATATTGTGGATAGTAATAATGTCCGACATAAATCCTCCTTAAACGTTTGCCATACGGACATATAATATATTATATCATAAAAATACATATTTTTCAATGATTATGAGGCTTTTAGTGTATTTAATTTATGATTATGAGGCTTTTAGCATTAATAGTATGAAAAGATTTGACAGAAGAAATAATTATATGTAATATGTAAGTATAAAATAAAAGAGGAGGAGAAAAATATGCAATACGAAATTTTAGGAAAAACTGTACCAGTAGTTGAAGTAACATTGAACAGAGGAGAGACAATGTTTACACAAAGTGGAGGAATGTCTTGGCAAACAGACAAAATAAAGATGTCTACAAATGCACGTGGTGGAGTTATGAAAAGTTTAGGAAGAATGTTTACAGGTGAATCTATTTTTATGAGTTCATATACAGCAGAAAGGGACGGAGCAAAAATTGCATTTGCAACAACAGTGCCAGGTGATGTTATGCCTATTGATTTAAGAAATATGCCACAAGGAATTATTTTGCAAAAACATGCTTTTCTATGCGCAGAAGATGATGTGACTTTAAGTATTAAATTTACTAAAAAGATATCAGCTGCATTATTTGGAGGAGAAGGAATAATTTTACAAGAAGCTAAAGGAAATGGTATGTTGTTTTTAGAAGTTGATGGAGACCCTATAATTAGAGAGTTAGCACCAGGAGAAGTTTTAAAAGTAGATACAGGAAACGTAGTAGGCTTTGAGCCATCAGTATCATACGAAATAGAAACAGTAAAAGGTCTTGGAAATATATTCTTAGGTGGAGAAGGTCTATTTTTAACTAGACTTGTAGGACCAGGAAAAGTAATTATACAATCACAAAATTTTATGGATTTTGCTGGTAGAATAGCAAGTATGATACCAGGTGGAAGATAAAATTTTGAAATAGGGCAACCACAATCCCACTGACTTTAGACAATGGACAATTCACATAATTTAAAAAATTAAGATATTATCATATTTTATGGTAATCTTTTTCAATTTTATTACTAAAAACCATTGACATATAAAGGAAAAGGTGATAAAATATTTGAGCATATGTAATTACGTACATATGCTCACATCGTTTCAAAAAAAGTAAGGTAATAAATACGGAGGTGTTATTAAATGGCAGCAAAAGGACCAAGAGAAAATATAACATTAGAATGTACAGAGTGTAAAAGAAGAAATTACACAACATCAAAAAACAAGAGAAATAATACAGATAGACTAGAAATAGTTAAATACTGCAAATTCTGTAAAAAACGTACAACACATAAAGAGACAAAATAGAATAGTGGCAATTTTAAGGAGGATATAAAATGCCTAAGAAAGAAGTTAAAAATAACAATAAGAAAGATAAAAAGGAAAACAGCAAAAACAAAAAAAGTTTCTTTAAGGACTTTAAAGCAGAACTTAAAAGAGTAACTTGGTTAACACCAAAACAATTAGTTAATAACACAGTAGCAGTAATAACTATTGTGCTAATTACAGCTGCGATTGTTTTTGTATTAGATTTGACTTTTGAATCTTTAAATAAATATGGAGTAGATAAAGTAAAAGAATCAATAACACAAATTGATGAGCAATCAAGCAATAACACAACAACTGACGGAAATACAACATCAGAAGACAATACAACAACTGATGAAAATACTTCATCAGAAGGAAACGCAACAAATGAAGCAACTGAAGGAGAAGCAAATACAGAAAATGTTACTGAAAATAATGCAGAATAGAAATAATTAAAGGAGGCTAAAACTGATGTCTCAAAAAGATTATGATAATGTACCTAGATGGTATGTAGTTCATACTTATTCAGGATATGAAAATAAGGTAAAAACTGACTTAGAGAAAACTATAAAAAACAGAGAATTAGAAGATTATTTTTTTGACATCGTTGTTCCTATGGAAGAACAAATAGAAATAAAAGATGGAAAAAGAAAAACTAATTTAAAAAAAGTTTTCCCTGGATATGTTTTAATAAAAATGATAGTAACAGAAGCTACTTGGTATATTGTTAGAAATACAAGAGGTGTAACTGGATTTGTAGGTTCAGGAACTGATCCAATACCATTAACAGAAGAAGAAATTAGAAATATGGGATTTGAAGATGTTCCTATAAATGTTGACTATGATGTTAATGACCAAGTACGTGTTATGAATGGACCATTTGAAGATTTTATAGGTACGGTTCAAGAAATAAATAAAGAAAAACATAAGGTAAAAGTTCTAGTATCTATGTTTGGAAGAGAAACTCCAGTAGAATTAGAATTTTCACAAGTACAAAAAGTAAAATAACAAAATTTTTAAGGAGGTGCCATAAAAATGGCAGAAAAAGAAATTACAAACGTTATTAAATTACAAATAGAAGCAGGAAAAGCATCACCAGCTCCACCAGTAGGACCAGCTTTAGGTTCAAGCGGTGTAAACATTATGCAATTCGTAAAAGAATTCAATGATAGAACTGCAAATCAACCAGGAATGATTATCCCAGTTGTTATAACAGTTTATAAAGATAAATCATTTGACTTTATAACAAAAGTTCCACCAGTTGCAGTTTTAATCAAAAAAGCAATAAAACTACAAAAAGGTTCAGGAAAACCAAACAAAGATAAAGTTGGTAAAATAACAAAGGCACAAGTAAAAGAAATTGCTGAACAAAAAATGCCTGATTTAAATGCAGCTTCTATTGAAACAGCCATGACAATGGTTGAAGGAACTGCTAGATCAATGGGTGTAGTAGTTGTTGATTAATTAGATAAATATTAAAAATAAATTAAAGTGGGAGAGCTTAGCTCGTTAGAACCAAAGGAGGAAAGAAAATGAAATTATCAAAAAGATATGCAGAAAGCGTAAAACTAATTGACAAAACAAAAAATTATGGTATCAAAGAAGCATTAGAATTAATCGAAAAAATGCCAAAACCAAAATTTGATGAAACAGTAGAATTACATGTTAAATTAGGTGTAGATTCAAAACATGCTGATCAACAAGTTAGAGGTACAGTAGTACTTCCTAATGGTACAGGTAAAACTCAAAGAGTTTTAGTATTTGCAAAAGGACCAAAAGCAGACGAAGCTCAAAAGGCAGGAGCTGACTTTGTTGGAGCAGAAGAATTAATACCAAAAATCCAAAATGATGGATGGTTTGATTATGATGTAGTTGTTGCAACACCAGATATGATGGGAGTTGTAGGTAGATTAGGTAAAGTATTAGGTCCAAAAGGATTAATGCCAAACCCTAAATCAGGAACAGTTACAATGGATGTAACAAAAGCAATAAATGAAATTAAATCTGGTAAAGTAGAATATAGATTAGATAAAAATAATATTATTCACTTAGGATTTGGAAAAGTTTCATTTGGAGCTGATAAATTACAAGAAAACTATGATGTTATTATGAATGCTATAATAAAAGCAAAACCAGCAGCAGCAAAAGGACAATACATAAAGAGTATAGCAGTAGCAACATCAATGGGACCAAGTATATTTATTAATGAATAGAATATAAGCCAAAGACAGTAGGCAAAGAGTAAGCCCTACCTAGGTATTAAAAAGAGAACTAATAACACTTTTCTTTATTAGTACCTATTAGGTAGGAAGAATAAGTGTTATTTATTTTTTATATATAAAACTTGGGAGGTGAAAAAATAAATGGCAAGTGAGAAAGCATTAAATCAAAAGAAAGCAGAAGTAAAAGAATTAGCTGAAAGAATGAAAGAAGCAAAATTAATACTTCTAACAGATTACAGAGGAATTAATGTAGTTGATGACACAGAATTAAGAAGAGACTTAAGAAATGTAAATGCTACATGTAATGTTGTAAAAAACAATATAACTAGAAGAGCATTAAAGGAAAGTGGAATAGAGGGATTAGATGATGAGTTAGTAGGACCAACAGCTGTTATTATGAGTAATGAAGATTACTTAGAAGCATCTAAAGTAATTTACAACTTCACAAAAACACACGATTTTTATAAAATCAAAGGTGGAGTAATAGATGGAAAAGTTATGACAGCAGAAGAAATTATTACTCTTGCAAAACTACCTTCAAGAGAAACTTTACTATCTATGCTTGCTGGTGCATTGTTATCAAACATTTCAAAGGTAGCAGTAGCATTAAACGAAGTAAAGAAACTAAAAGAAGAAGCTGGAGAAAAAGTTACTGTATCAGTACCTGCTGAAGAAACTACAGAAGCTGCACCAGCAGCAGAAGAAGCTAAAGCAGAAGAAACAGAAACACCTGCAGCTGAATAATTTAGAGTAAACTAAATAAAAAAGAAAATAAAAAGCAGAAAAGCTTAAAAAATCAAAGAAATAAAAATTTAGGAGGATTTTAAAATGGAAAAAATAGAAAAATTAATCGAAGAAATCGATAGCTTAACAGTTGTTGAATTAAATGACTTAGTAAAAGCAATCGAAGAAAAATATGGAGTATCAGCAGTAGCTGCAGCAGCTCCTGCAGCAGCTGGAGCAGCTGGAGATGCAGCTGAAGAAAAATCATCATTTGATGTTGTATTAACAGAAGTAGGAGATCAAAAAATCAAAGTTATCAAAGTAGTTAGAGATGCTACAGGATTAGGATTAAAAGAAGCTAAAGACTTAGTTGACGGAGCTCCAAAAACAATTAAAGAAGGAGCTAGCAAAGAAGAAGCTGAAGATTTAAAAGCTAAATTTACAGAAGTTGGAGCTGTTGTAGAATTAAAATAGTTTCAAAAAACGTAAAAATTATGAAAACAAGCCGTTTTGGGCTTGTTTTTTTTATAAAAAAAGTATATAATAATAACCAAATTGTGTAAGGAGATGATAGTATGCAAGTAACGAGAGAAGAACTTTTGCATATAGCAAAGTTAGCAGATTTAGAATTAGACGAAAGCGAAGTTGATAACTATTTAGCAAATTTAGAAGATATATTAAATTTTGCAAATATAGTAAACAACGCACCAGTAGAAGGATTAGATATAACTATAGGTGCAAATGAAGCTAAAAACGTATTTAGAAAAGATGAGGTAAAGGTATTTAAGGATAATGAAAGTTTACTTGAAAATGCGCCTGATAAAGCACAAAATATGTTTAAAATACCAAAAGTAATAGAATAGAGAAAGGAGAAAATGTTTATGGATATTACAGAACTTACAGTACATGAGTTACAAGAAAAATTAAAAAATAAAGAATTAACTTCTTATGATATTACAAAAGCTTATATAGATAGAATGAACGAAAAAGAAAAAGATGTACAAGCTTTTGTAACAACATTAGAAGATGATGCTTTAGAGCAAGCAAAGAAAATAGACGAAGAAATAAAAGCAGGGGAAGTAGAAGGGAATTTTGCCGGAATACCAATAGGAATAAAAGATAATATTTGTACTAAAGGTGTAAAAACAACTTGTAGTTCAAGAATGCTTGAGAACTTTGTTTCACCTTATGATGCTACAGTTGTAGAAAAATTAAACGATGAGAAAATGATTAACTTAGGAAAACTAAACATGGATGAATTTGCTATGGGTGGTTCAACAGAATACTCATATTTTAAGAAAACAAGAAATCCATGGAATTTAAATAAAGTGCCAGGAGGATCTTCTGGAGGTTCTGCAGCAGCTGTAGCATCAAGAATGGTACCATGGGCTTTAGGCTCAGATACAGGAGGATCTATTCGTCAGCCATCAAGCTTTTGTGGTGTAGTAGGATTAAAACCAACATATGGTCTAGTTTCAAGATATGGATTAGTAGCATTTGCTTCATCTTTAGACCAAATAGGACCTATTACTAAAGATGTTTATGATAGTGCAATGTTATTAAATATAATTGCAGGACATGATGATAGAGATACAACATCAAGTAATCAAGAAAAAATAGATTATACTAAATGTTTAAAAAATGATGTTAAAGGATTAAAAATAGGTATTCCAAAAGAATTCTTTGGAGAAGGTATAAATGAAGAAGTAAAAGCATCTTTAGAAAAAGCAATCGAAATTTATAAAGAATTAGGAGCAGAAGTAGAAGAATTCTCTTTAGATATTGCAAAATATTCATTAGCAATATATTATATAATTGCCTGTGCAGAGGCAAGTTCAAACTTAGGTAGATTTGATGGAATCAGATATGGATATAGAGCAAAAGATTTTAAAGATTTAAAAGATTTATATAGAAAATCAAGAAGTGAAGGTTTTGGACCAGAAGTAAAAAGAAGAATTATTTTAGGAACTTATGTATTATCTTCAGGATACTATGATGCTTATTATAAAAAAGCACAACAAGTACGTACTTTAGTTATGAATGAATTTAATAAAGCATTTGAAAAATATGATGTATTACTTACACCAACATCACCAACAGTAGCTTTTGATATTGGTTCAAAATCAAATAATCCATTAGAAATGTATTTAGCAGATATTTGTACAGTATCAGTAAATATTGGAGGACTTCCAGGAATATCAATACCATGTGGTGTAGATAAAGAAGGTATGCCAATTGGTATGCAATTAATAGGAAATAAATTTCAGGAAGGAACAATATTAAATGCAGCATATACGTATGAGCAAAAAACTAAATTTAGAGAAAATCATAAACCAACATTTAGAAAGGGGGAAGAATAATGGCAAGAGAAGATTATGAAGTTGTAATTGGACTAGAGGTACATGCAGAGCTTTCTACAAAAACAAAAATATTCTGTTCTTGTCCAACAAGCTTTGGCGCTAGCCCTAATACTCATATATGTCCTATTTGTACAGCAATGCCAGGAACTTTACCTGTTCTAAATGAAAAAGTTGTTGAATATGCAGTAAGAGCAGGCTTAGCAACAGAATGTACAATATCACAAGATAGTAAAAATGATAGAAAAAATTACTTCTATCCAGATTTACCAAAAGCATATCAAATATCACAATATGATAAACCACTTTGTGAACATGGTAAAATAGAAATAGAACCAAGCACAGGAAGAAAAACTATTGGAATTACAAGAATTCACATAGAGGAAGATGCTGGAAAATTAAATCATGATGAATTTGGTAGAGGAAGTTTAGTAGACTTAAATAGAGCAGGGGTACCTTTAATAGAAATAGTATCTGAGCCAGACTTAAGAAGTTCAGAAGAAGTTGATTTATATTTAAGAAAACTAAAATCAATCCTTGAATATATAGAAGTATCAGATTGTAAGATGCAAGAAGGTTCTTTAAGAGCTGATGTAAACGTATCTATTAGAAAAAAAGGTGCAAAAGAATACGGTACTCGTACTGAGATGAAAAATATGAACTCTTTTAGAAGTATTACAAGAGCTATTGAGTATGAGATTGATAGACAAGTAGATGTAATAGATAATGGAGGAGAAATAGAACAAGAAACACTAAGATGGGATGAAGTATCAGGAAAGACATTTTCAATGAGAGATAAAGAAGATGCCCAAGATTATAGATATTTCCCAGACCCAGACTTAGTTGCAATAAAACTTTCTGATGAATATATAGAAAATATAAGAAAATCACTTCCAGAGCTTCCTGAAAGCAGAAAGCAAAGATATCTAACAGAATATCATCTATCAGAAAAGGATGCAAATATTATTACTTCATCTAAATATTTATCAGATTTATTTGAAGAAGCAAGTAAGATTTGTAATAATCCAAAAGCAGTAAATAACTGGATTATTTCAGATATATCTAGAATATTAAACGAAACTGAGATGGAACCAGTTGCAATTCCTTTTGATAGTAAACAATTAGCAAAATTAGTAATGTTAATAGATAAAGGAACTATAAGTTCTTCTATTGCTAAGAAAGTTTTAGTTGAAATGTTTGAACATCCAAGAGACCCAGAAGATATTATTGATGAAAAAGGTTGGGTTCAAATTTCAGATGAAGGTGCAATTAGTGAAGTTGTTTCAAAGGTATTAGCAAATAACCCACAATCAGTTGCAGACTACAAAGCAGGAAAAGAAAAAGCTTTAGGATATTTAGTAGGACAAGCTATGAAAGAAACAAGAGGTAAAGCTAATCCACAAATGCTTAACAAAATGTTTAAAGAAGAATTAAAATAAGAAAATGGAGACAAAGAAAAAACTTTGTCTCTTTTTTTCAAAAGTAAAATTTAAATTAATTGCTTTTTTATACTATCTACAACAAAACTACAAATAATAAACTCAACACTAAATACAAGGCTTAATTTAAATAAGCTTATACCAATATAATATATTAAAGGAGCTTCAAAAAATACCATATAGCTAAGTAAAATAAATGCAGAAAAAGAAGCTAGTAAAAAACAAAATTCAAGTCCCTTATATAATATTTTATATGTAGTTTTATCTAAATTCTTATAATATGTAAATATTTTATTCAACATTTTAAACCTCTCTAAAATAAATTTTAATCTATATTTTGTATCTATTAAAATGTTAACACGTAAAAACAAGAAAAGCAATGGAAATTGCATCCAACGGAGAATTGCAGTAATTTTTAAAATTTGAGCTTCGCTTATCATCAATTTTGCTAACCTTAATTTTAAAAATTACTATACTTTTCTTATATTAAAAAATAAACTAATAAAATATCCAGATATCTGGATATTTTAAAGCTAAATTTATAAAAATATAAATAATATTTTTATATATTACAAAGTTTCTATAAATGGATTTAATAAGTCTAATACACTTATATCTAATACTTTAGCTATTGCACATAACTCATAATCTCTTACGGTCCTTTGGTTATGTTCTATCCTATGCAAACTTGTTACTGGTATATTTACACCAAGTAAAAGCAAGCCATTTGACAATCTTTCAAAAGAAAAGCCTTTCTCAATTCTTATTTGCCTTAATGTTTTACCAACTACATTTAAGTTGTCTTCATATTTTCCACTATTTTTCATACCAAAAACTCCTTCTGCCAATATTTTAAAATAAATTTATCTTCATTATATTGACACCAGTGTGAGAATGTGATGTTTTCTAAAATAGAATAATTAATAAGTTTTTTAGTAAAAAATCTACTAAAGAGAAGGGAGAAAGACATGAAAATTATAAAAAAAGAAAGTGAAATTTTTAAAAGAAAGAATAGGGGAATAACGCTAATTGCTTTGGTAATTACAATAATTGTACTTTTAATATTGGCTGGAGTTTCAATTGCAATGCTAACAGGGGAAAATGGAATACTTAAGCAAGCAGCAAGGGCAAAGGAAGAAACAGAAAAAGCACAAGCAAATGAAGTTGGTATATTGGATAGCTATGAAGACCTTATTAAAGGAACGTCCGGAGGACAGTGGAATGAAGAAAAGAAAGTAAATTCTCCACGATTAGTACAAGGAATGACAGAAGTAAGTTTTATATTACCAAATGGAGAAAGTAAAGGAGAAGTAGTAAAAAAAGGAGAAGAAGGATTTGATGAAAATAATTGGTATGACTATAAAACGTCAAAATGGGCAAATACAGTAACAGAAGATGGAAGCTACTGGGTATGGATACCAAGATATGCATATAAATTAGATGAAGCTAGCCAAACAATAGATATAAAATTTTTAATAGGAAAAACAGACCAATATTATGATGATGAAGGAAAATTGAAAACAGCCAAAAGAGCCAAGTCAAAAGAAGAAATAATAGATACTTCAATAGATTATTACGTACATCCAGCATTTACAAATGAAAGTAGTATAGACTATGCAAATGGAGGATGGGATGAAGAATTAGAAGGAATATGGGTAGCAAAGTTTGAAGCAGGATATGCAACTGGAAATAATAGCACAGTGGTAAAAGCAAGTAATGTAAATTATAGTCAAAACGAAGTATTTGGTCAAACGGCAGAAACAGGAACAGGTACTGAAGGATGGATAAGTGCAAGAAATTACTTAGATGGAGTATATGGCTCAACAACTACAGCAATAAAATATCCAACATTTCAACCAATAACATATTCAATGAATTATATAAGTATAAGTGATTGCTATGATATTTCAAAAGCATTAACAAATAGTGGAAACATATATGGCTTAAGTAGTTCAAGTACAGATAGTCACTTAATGAAAAACAGTGAATGGGGAGCGGTAGCATATTTATCATGGAGCGAATATGGAACAAATAAAATAGAACCATTTGTAAATAATATATGTGTATATAGTAATATAACAAGTGTGTATGCAGTAACAGGATTAACAACAGGAGCAACAAATGAAGCAACAAAAAGAACAGAAGCAACCGACATAACAAATATAAATAGCAGAATTGGAAATACACCAAATAATGGAATATATGCATGGGATCAATTAACAGGAGAAAAAGCAAGCTCAACACTAAATATGTATGGAGTATATGATTTAAGTGGAGGAGTACATGAAATCACAGCAGGATATATAAATAATGAAAAAGGATATTTAGAAACTTATGGCTCAAGTGTAGTAGCTGGAGGAGATACAAGTACAAAATATGTAACGGTATATCCACATGATGCTAATAAAGATAAAAATGATTTAGAAGAGAATAATACAAACAAAAATGCAGCAAGCGATGCCAATTATGGAGTAAATACAAAAATATTTGGGGATGCCATTAGAGAAACATCTACGAGTGGAACAGGTACTAATTCATGGAATGGTGACAATTCTTATTTCCCAGGATTGAGCAGTCCGTTCACTAATCGTGGAGGCAGCTATTGGAATGATAAATCTATTACTGGCTTATTTGCTTTCAATCGCTTCAAAGGCAATAGCGATTACGGTAATGGCTTCCGTCCAGTGCTCGTAGCCCTTTAAAATCCATATTTTAAAGGGTATGTAATATAAGATTATTCGAATTTTAAAATAGTACTAAACTGCTACCGCAGTGGTCAAAAGTTAGAATATGCAATAGAAAGCCCAATAGTAGAATTATTTGTTAAATCATTTAATGTAACAGCAAGTAGAAATGGAGCAAATGCAATAACTTTAGGTGTAGGAACTTATGGATATACAGAAGATACAACAGCTAATCAATTAAAAACAACTTATAATAATGGAATTTATAATAAAAGCATATTTTCAGCCTGGTGGCTGTCTTCCACTTATAACAATTATAGCTACCACGAGTTCAGTGTGATTGGTGGTGATGGTCATTTCAGTAACGGAGGCGTGTATAGTTATTCATACGCAGTTCGCCCGTTAGTTTGTATTCCAACATCTGTGTTCAATAGCAAATATTTATCTTCATTAGACAATTCGTAAAAATTTGATTGTATATATATTGTCTTAAAAAGGTTTATAACACATAGCAGGCCTCTAGTCTGCTGGTGTTTGAAAAAATTAGGGTATGATTGTAGAGTATGGCTGCCTTCTCCTTATAACAACAATAGCAACAACGAGTTCAATGTAAATGGGAGCAATGGATATTTCGGAGGCAACAACGTGAATAACAATTCTTATGCAGTCTTCCCGTAGCTTCTATAAACTGTGGTTATGTAACTAATGGTTGCATAAGAGATAATATAGAAACAAACTATGTCCTTTCGTATTTTACGATAAACAAAAAATAGATAAATATGGCTGTTAGTAGGTTTTACCGAAAGGGGGATATATTTTAGTACTATTTTTACAGTAGAAATAATCTACTGTTTTTTTATTAAAAAATTTGAGGTGAAAAAAATGTAAAATATTTAATATTTTTTATTAGATAAAAATTTATTGAGAGTATATAATGAAAAAAATAAAAATGTTGTTTTTTGACTCCGTCCCCAAAAACAACATTTAATAAAAACTATGCATAATCTTTATTTTTGTTAAGCCATAGCTGCATTTAATTTTTTAGATAAATTAGATTTTTTTCTAGCTGCTGTGTTTTTTACAATAACACCTTTACTGCAAGCTTGGTCGATTTTTCTTGTAGCTTCTGATAATAATACTTTAGCTTCATCAACATTACCAGCTTTAACAGCTTCTTCGAATTTTTTAACAGCTGTTTTATATCCAGATTTTATCATATTATTTCTTAAAGTTTTCTTTTCAATAATTTTAACTCTTTTCTTAGCTGATTTAATATTTGGCATTTCTTAAAGCACCTCCTTTAGTTTGTATTACATTATTAACATGTAATATTTTACCATAATTATTGGGAAAATGCAAGTAATTTTCAAATAATTATTGTAAAAGAGATGTTTTTATGTTATATTAAAGAAGGAATGGAGGGATACATATGATAATAGCAATTGGAAGTGACCATGGAGGATACAGATTAAAAGAAGAAGTAAAAAAATATTTAGATGAAAAAAATATAGAATTTGTAGATTTAGGATGTGAATCAGCAGAAGCGGTAGATTATCCAGATATAGCATCTAAAGTTGCAAAAGCAGTACAAAGCAAAAAATATGATCAAGGAATATTAATATGTCGTTCAGGAATAGGAATGTCAATAGTAGCAAATAAATTCAAAGGAATAAGATGTGCACTTTGCCACAATGAATACACTGCAAAATATGCAAGACTACACAACAATGCTAATATCTTAGCAATGGGAGCAGATGATTTAACAACAGGAGAAGCAGTATGTATTTTAAGGATGTGGCTTGCAACTTCTTTTGAAGGTGGAAGGCATGAAGAAAGATTAAAATTAATAGAAGAAATAGAAAAAGAAAATATGAAGTAAAATAGGAGGCAAAATTTATGTGGGGAGATGTAGCCATTGCCTTTTTGCTCGCATTTATTGTAGCATTTATGGCAACACCATATACCATAAAAATTGCACAAAAGATAGGTGCAGTAGATGTCCCTAAAGATCAAAGAAGAATGCACAAAAAAGCTATGCCTAAATTCGGAGGGCCAGCAGTAATACTAGGCTTTTTAGTATCTGTAACTTATTTGCTTATAGTAATGAGTATGGAAGGTACAATTAGTTTATCAGGTACAGAAAATTATGGTATGCAATTATTACGGAATGTTCTTAGGAATAATAGTAATTAGTATAACTTGTATATTTGATGATATAATAACAATAAAACCAATCGTAAAATTAACAGGACAAGTTCTGGCAGCGATAGTTGCAGTAGCATTTGGAGTAAGAATAGATAGTATAGATTTAGGATTTATGGGTGCATCTGAATTAGGAGAAGCATTATCAGTATTTGTAACTATAGTATGGATTGTAGGAGTAACTAATGCAATAAACTTAATAGATGGGCTAGATGGACTAGCAGCAGGAATATCCGTTATATCAGCAATATCACTATTAGTAATATTTGTATTAAATGGTTCACCTACAATAGCAATAATATTAATAACAGCATTAGCAGGAGCTTTAGTTGGATTTTTACCATTTAACTTTGCGCCAGCAAAAACCTTTATAGGAGATACTGGTTCAAACTTTTTAGGTTATACAATATCAATAATTGCAATACTAGGAGTTGCTAAAACTTATACATTAGCAGTTATAATATTACCATTAATAGTATTAGGACTTCCAATATTTGATACTTTGTGGGCAATAATAAGAAGGCTGATAAAAGGAAAATCAATAAAAGCAATATTTAAAGCAGATAAAGGACATTTACATCATAGAATAGTTGCAAAAGGATTCAGTCAAAAACAAGCAGTTTTAATTTTATATGGAATTAGTGCAACATTTGGAATATTTGCGGTTATACTATTAGATAGCGGAATATGGAAAGCATTATCTTTCTTGCTAATGGTAATTGTAGCAATAGGATTAGGATATAAGAACTTTCAAGAAGAACATACAGATGATAATCAAAGATATGAATGTATTGAATGTAAATATATTTATAATCCAAAATTCGGAAATGAAAAAGCAGGAATAAAACCGGGAACGCCATTTGAGGATTTACCAGATGACTGGGTTTGTCCAGTATGTGGAGAAGGGAAAGATATGTTTCAAATACATCAATAATAATTTTGTTAGGAGGTGAATTAAATGTACGTATGTTTAGCTTGTGGATATATATATGATCCAGAAAAAGGAGATCCAGATGGAGGAATAGCACCAGGAACAGCATTTGAAGATATTCCAGACGATTGGGTATGCCCAATATGTGGAGTTGGAAAAGATATGTTCCAAAAAAAAGGAGATTAAAAATAAAAAAGAACATCGATAAAATATTATTGGTGTTCTTTTGTTATAAGTAAAAATTAAATTGACAATTATTCTCTCAAAATGATATAATTTATTATGTTAATGAAGGAGATGAAATATATGATAACAGTAATAATACCAGCATATAATGAAGAAAAAAACATAAAAAACGTAATTGATGTGTGTAAAAAAAGTAAGGATGTAGATGAAATTATAGTAGTAAACAATTTATGTACAGATAGAACAGAGGAAATAGCTCTAAAAGAAGGTGCAAAAGTAGTATTTTGTGATAAACAAGGAAAAGGTTATGCAATGGAAGAAGGAATAAAAGCAGCTAAAAACAATTGTATAGTTTTCTTAGATGGAGATATTAATGATTATGTAGATAATGTAGTAGAGCTACTTGCAAAACCAATAGTAGAAGATAGAGCAGATTTTGTTAAAGCAGCATTTGATAGAGAACATGGAAGAGTTACATTTCTAGTCGCTCAACCATTGTTAGATATTTTATATCCAGATATGAAGAAATATAGCCAACCATTAAGCGGAATGATAGCAGGAAAGAAAGAAGTATTTGAAAAAATAGAATTAGAAAAAGATTATGGGGTAGATATAGGATTATTATTAGATGTAACAAATATGGGATTAAGAATTGAAGAAGTATATATAGGGAAAATAAAAAATGTCTCTAAAGATTGGAGATTATTACAAACAATGTGTAGTGAAGTAATGAGAGCAATAATAAAAAGGAGTAATATTAAACAATGAGATTATATGTTTTAAGACATGGACAAACAAATTATAATAAAGAAGGAAGATTTCAAGGACAAAGCGATATAGATATAAATGAAGAAGGAATAGAACAAACAAGAAAAACAGCAAAAGAGTTAGAAGGAATAAATTTTGATAAAGTTTATGTGTCACCTCTAAAAAGAACAATAGAAACAGCAAGGATAGTAACTGATAATGATTTAGAAATAGATAATAGAATAATGGAAAGAAGCTTTGGAAAATTAGAAGGGAAGAAAGCAATACCAGATTATGAAAAGAAAATAGAAGAATTTGAAATAGAAACAATAGAAGATTTAGAAAAAAGAGTAAAAAGTTTTTTAAAAGATATATTTGAAAAATATAAAGGTAATGAAAATATATTAGTTGTAACTCATGGAGGAATAGCTCAAATAATTAATAAATTATTAGATAAAAATTATAATAATGATAACTTCAAAGATTTTATATTGGAAAATAGTAAATATAAATTCTATGAAATTTAAAGGAGAAGAAAAATGGACATTAATGGATGGGAAAGATTAGAACTTGAAACAAATGCAAATGCAGAGCCACAAAGAGTAGAAAAAGTAGATAGTGAAGCAAAAGATAAATTAGAAATTACTTATATAATGGTATGGACTAAAGTATGTGGTGGAAGTAAAATAATATTAGAATATGCAAGTAGATTAGCTAAAAAAGGACATAAAATAAATATTGTTACTTATGATGAATATCCTACCTGGTATCCTTTATCAGATAAAGTAAATTTTATAAGAGTACCAAATGATGAGGATATTGAAAATTATGTTCCAAAGTCAGATGTAGTAGTTGCAACAAGTTGGAAATGTATTAGAAAAGCAATAGAAAGCAACAAAGGACCGGTTGCATTTTTCGAACAAGGTGGTTCACATTTGTTTGAACTAGACAAATTAAGTGAAAGAAAAAGAGAAGTTGTAGCAAATAGAATAAAATTACCGCCATTTATTTATACAGTATCTCAGTATTCAGCAGATAAAATAAAAGAAATATATGGAAAAGATTCTAGTGTTATATACAATGCATTAGAATCAAGTATTTTCTACCCAAGAGAAAAAGAAAGAGAAGCTAAAGATATAAGTATTACAATTGTAGGCTCTGAAGATTTTAAGTTTAAAAATATTGGAGAAATATTAGAAGTAATAAGAAAGTTAAAAGGAAAGTATCAAATTAAATTAAATTGGATAACACAGACAAAACCTACAATAAATGAAGAAGGAAAAGAGGCAATAGTAAATCCTCCTCAAAAAATAATTGGTGATATTTTAAGAGATACAGATATATATATTTGTAATTCAGAATATGAGTCTTTTGGCTTGCCAACTTTAGAAGCAATGACATGTGGCGCAGCAGTTATTACAACAGATACAGGAGGAATGAGAGACTTTGTAGTAGATGGAGAAAATGCATTAGTTATAAAACATCATAATGAAGATGATATGATGGAAAAAATTGAAAGATTAATTAAAGATAGAGAATTAATGTATAGAATTGCTAAAGATGGAAAGGAAACAGCTTCAAGATTTAATTGGGATAATAGTATAAAAGATATGGAAGAATATTTTAGAGAGATTGCAAAATATAAAGTAGAAAGAGTAAATGAAAAAGGAGAATTTGAAGACAATGATAGATAAAATAACAAGCTTTTTAGCATATGATGGAAGAATAGCAATAACAGCAATAAAAACTACTGAAATGGTAGAAGAGGCAAGAAAAGTACACGATTTAAGTCCAGTAGCAACAGCAGCATTAGGAAGAGTACTTACAATAACAGCATTAATGGCAAATGAGATGAAAAACGAAGAAGATAAAATAACGGTTCAAATAAAAGGAAACGGACCAATAGGAACAATACTTACTGTCGCAAATAATGTACCAGAAGTAAAAGGATATGTACAAAATCCTTATGTGGATTTACCTCTAAATGAATTTGGTAAATTAGATGTAGGTGGAGCAGTAGGAAATGATGGTTATATACATGTAATAAAAGATATTGGATTAAAAGAACCATATGTTGGAGTATCTAACCTAACATCAGGAGAAATTGCAGATGACTTTACAAATTATTTTGTAAATTCTGAACAAAGACAAGCAGCAGTTGCCTTAGGAGTGCTTGTAGATAAAAATGGTGTTAGAGAAGCGGGAGGATATTTAATTACTCCAATGCCAGATGCAACAGATGTTGATATTTCAAATGTAGAAAAAGGGATATTTGAGGCAGGAGCAATTTCAAAAATGTTGGATGAAAAATTGAGCTTAATAGATATTGCAAAAAAAATAACTGGAGATAAAAATATAAAAGTTATAGAAGATTGTAAAGTACCAGTATATAAATGTGATTGCTCAAAAGAAAAGATGTCAAATGCATTAGCAAGTATTGGTAAAAAGGAATTAGAAGATATAATTAAAGAAGATGGAAAAGCAGAAATTGTTTGCCATTTCTGTAACAAAAAATATCAATTTAGTAAAGAAGAATTAGAAAATCTACTAAAACAAATTAAAGAAAAATAGCTGTTTTTTAGGACGGGGTCAAAAAACAGCATCTTGTTTAAATAATATTTTTTAAATGTCCACAAAAAGCAGAAAGAGAAAATGAAAAATAGAAAGTTTTTAAAAATAAATTAGTAAATGTGTAATTTATAAAAATTATTTTAAATATATAAAAAGTAAAAGGCTTGAAAGATAAAATAATTATCATTTCAAGTCTTTTACTTAGGTGTTACTTGTACTGCGCGTGGTGGCGAATAGCACACCATTTGCCGTTCGGAAGTGGTTTGACATAGCCAGCTATTTCAACCCAACCTTGGGAAGAAGGATGACTATGACGAATCACATTTAACACCTTAAGAGCTTCATCCTCGCTAGAGAGCTCAGCAGGCCATTTGAAGGTCCCTTCAAAAACTTTTTGTTTCCCTTTTAGAGTCTCTAATTCAGCCATTGTTGCTCCTTTCAAAAAAGTGTGTTAACATAACCTGATTATACTACTAATTTAATAAAAATTCAAGGATGGTAATAAAAAAATAAAAAAATAAAACTTAATGATTTTAAGAAATGAAAGAAAAACTTATTAAAAAAATAAGTTTAGTAGATACCTTAAGCATCTACTTTCAACAGAAAAAGGTGGACCACAATATTTCTTAAAAATTGTTTCTGGCGTGAGATAGTTGTCACTTTCTTTTTAGAAGTTTATTATATCTAAATCTAATATTTTTATCAAAAAATTTAACTTTACTCACATCGAAAACAGGTTGATTATATCACATTTCCAAAGGATAGTTGGCTTTACGCTCCATTCTTATAAAAGCATTGACAAATGGCTAAAATACTAATATAATACTTGAAGAAAATAAAGAAATAACAAAGAAGAAGGAGAGATATACATGGAAAAAAATATTTTAATATTCGGACATAAAAACCCAGATACAGATTCAATATGTTCAAGCTTAGTAAAAGAAAGATTAAATAAAAAATTAGGCATGGAAAATTGCCAAGCAGTAAGACTTGGAAAAGTAAATAAGGAAACAAAATATGTATTAGATTATTTAAAATTAGAAGAACCAGTGTTAATAGAAAGCATTGAAGAAGGACAAAAAGTAATTCTAGTAGACCATAATGAATTTAACCAAAGTGTAGAAGGAATAGATAAAGCAAAAATATTAGAGGTTGTAGATCATCATAGAATAGCTAATTTTGAAACAGCAGAGCCACTATATTATACATCAAAACCTTTTGGTTGTACATCAACTATTCTTTTTGGAGAATATAAAGCAAATGGAATAGAAATAAGCAAAGAAGAAGCAATACTTATGGCAAGCGCTATAATGTCAGATACATTATTATTAAAATCACCAACAACTACAGATTTTGATAAAAAAGCTTTAGAAGAATTAGAAAAAGTTGCTAGTATAAATATTAAAGAATATGGTTTAGAAATGTTAAAAGCAGGAACAGATTTAAATGATTTTACAGCTGAAGAATTAATATCTTTAGATGCAAAAAGCTTAGACAAAAATGGAACAAAGTTTGTGATAGCACAAGTAAATACAGTTAGTATAGAAGATGTATTAAAAAGACAAGAAGAATTAGAAAAGGCAATGGAAGAAGAAATTACAAGTAAAGGATTAGAATTATTTGTGCTTGCAATTACAGATATATTAAATAGTAATTCAGAAATTATTGCTTTAGGAAATAAAGTAGATAGTGTTGAAAAAGCTTTTGATAAAAAATTAGAAAATAACAGAGCTTTCTTAGAAGGTGTTGTTTCTAGAAAGAAACAAATACTTCCTAATATTGATAAAAATATTTAAAAAAGAAATAAAAGAAAATTTTAAATTAAGGGGACAGGTTAATAAAATATAAAAATACTACCTGTCCTCTAAATTTGTAAAAAAGTATTGAATATTTTAGTAATTAAATCTATAATAATTAAGTAAAATATGTAATAAAAGACCAAATAAGAATTGGAGTGATTTGATGCCAAAACATATGAAAACAAAGGAGAAAACAGCAAAAAAGGAAACTTTTATGCAAAGTGTTATAACCTTAATATTTTCACAGGTTATGATAAAATTATTAGGTTTAGTATATAATTTATATTTAACAAATAGAGATGGTTTTGGAGATAAAGGTAATGGAATTGTATCAGCAAGTTATCAAATATATGCATTGCTTTTAACAATTTCATCAATAGGAGTCCCAAATGCTATATCTAAGCTGGTATCAGAAAGAGTAGCAATTGGAGACCATAAAGGAGCACATAGAATATTTAAGATAGCATTTGCAACATTTGCTGTTATTGGTTTAGTTGGTACTTTAATGTTGTTCTTTGGTGCGCATTTAATTGCAGTAGAATGGTTGCAAATACCAGAATCAGAGATGACATTAGTTGCATTATCACCCGCAATATTCTTCGTTGCTATAGCATCTGTAATGAGAGGATATTTTAATGGTAGACAACAGATAAAAGCAACAGCTAGATCACAGACTTTAGAGCAAATATTTAAAACTGCTTTAACTATTATATTGGTAGAGATAGTAGCAATTGTATCAAATGTATCTACAGAATGGATGGCAGCTGGAGCAACTTTAGCAACTACACTTGCTACAATGGTTGGATTTGGCTACTTATATTTATACTATAAAGTAAGAAGAAGAGAAATAGCACAAGAAATTAAATCAACAGTAAATTATAAATATGAAAGAGTTAGAAGTATTGTTAAAAAGATAGTACTTGTATCACTTCCAATAGCTATAACTGCTATTCTTTCATCAGTAAATAAAAATATAGATTCATTTACAGTTGTAAGAAGTTTAAAAGAGTTTTTACCAGATGATGTAGCAGTAGCACAATATGGAATATTAGGAGGAAAAGTAGATACTTTAACAAGTCTTCCATTATCTATAAATGTAGCCTTTGCAACAGCATTGGTTCCTGCAATTTCAGCAGCAAAAGCTAAGAAAGATAAAAAGACAATAAAACAAAAAACAACTTTTTCATTACTTGTTTCAATGCTTATTGGACTCCCATGTACAATAGGAATGTGCATATTTGCAGGACCTATATTAGAGTTATTATATCCGAATGCAAGTGATGGAACAGTAATACTTCAAATAAGTTCACTTACAATATTATTTACAATACTTGACCAAACAATAAATGGAGCATTGCAAGGATATGGATTGCTCAGGGTTCCGGCAATTTCACTGGGTCTGCGGAGTATTTGTAAAACTAATTTTAAATTTAGTTTTAGTACCAATACCATCTATTGGAGTAAATGGAGCGGCATGGGCTTCTGTTGCTTGTCATGCAGTTGCATTTTCAATTTCAATAGTTTGTTTAAAGAAAGCATTTAGATTAAAGTTGCCATTTAATAAATTTGTGTTAAAACCAGTTTTAGCAACTGTAATTATGGCAATTTGCTCATATTTCATGTATTCTATGCTTACAGGAATAATTGCAGGAAAATTGGCTACAATATTAGCAATAGTATTTGCAGTAATTATCTATGCTTTGGCAGTAATTGCTTTAAAGGTATTTACTAAAGAAGAAGTACAAATGATGCCAGCTGGAGATAAGATTTGCAGTATACTTACAAAACTAAAAATATATTAAAATCTAAAAAAATAAAAAAAATGTGAAAAAAAGAAGGATTTTAAGTATTTTTGGCGAATTATTTTAATTAGTAGTACATTTATTGCTTGGTTCAGGCGATAAAGTACATAAACATTATACTTTATAGGAGGTAATTTAAATGAACAAAGCTGAATTAATCGCAGCAATGGCTGCAAAAACAGGAGAA
>CALXFI010000027.1 GCA_944387535.1 uncultured Clostridia bacterium
TCCTATCATAATAGAAAAAAGTATAATAATCAATTATTTTTATAATTAATTATTATACTTTTATGGTACCAAACAGCTACAATAATTTTTAATATCATATACAAAATGCAGCATATAATGGTACCGATTTTATATTATTTTCTAATCCAAAATTTTTTTCAGAAATTCTTATTACTGTTTTAGGATTATATTTTTGCATATAAAGATTTAAGCTTCTTGACTTTGTATGTTCTTTTGCCTTTACTTCAATTGGTATTATTTCTGTTCCTTTCTGAATTAGAAAATCAATTTCCGCCCTTCCATTAGACTCCCAATAATATGTTTCATAACCATTTATTCTTAATTCATTTTCAACATAATTTTCTGTTAGTGGCCCCATTGAAATCATAGAAAGCCCTGTATTTAAATCTATTTGATATAATGGATATCCTGCTTTATTTACAAATAATCCTACATCATTCATGTACAATTTAAATGAGGTTAAATCTTTATACATTTCTATTGGAATTTCTGGAGTAGCTTTAAATACTTGATGGACTATTCCACTATTTTTTAGCCACAAAATAGCTTCTCCAAATATACCTGATGTTCCACCTTTTGAAATAACTTTATATTGAAATTTTTGATTTTCTTTTGCTAATTGTAACGGTATAGAATCAAATGCTGCTATTATTCTGTTAGCTTCGCCATTTTCTGAATATTTTGTCATATCATTCCTATATGATTCTAAAATCTCTGCTTGAACGTCAATTGTTGCAATTACTTTTTCCTCGTCTAAATATGTTTGTACTGCTTCTGGCATACCTCCCACAACTAGATAAGTCCTATATAATTTTAAGCAAAGAGAATGTATATCCGTATCCATTTTTTCGTTTGAATTGTAATGTTTTTCTATTTCTTCTATTAAATTTTTCCTTCCTAATGCTTTTAAAAATTCTTTAAACGATAATGCATACATATTTAAAATTTGAACCTTACCAACTGGAAATGAGTATTTTTTATTATTTATTCTTATTCCCAATAAAGAACCTGCTGCTATTATATGATATTCTGGCGCTTCCTCGCAAAAATATTTTAAAGATGTAAGTGCTCTTTCATTTGCTTGAATTTCATCAAAAAATATTAAAGTTTTTCCTGGCTCTATTCTTTCCCCAAAAAATAATTCTAATTTATTTATTATTTCTTTTGGATCAATGTTTTCATTTATTTGTTCATTTACTTGTTTATTTTTTTCAAAATTCACATATATCATATTTTCATAATTTTGTTTTCCAAACTCTTTTATTATATAAGTTTTTCCCACTTGTCTTGCACCTTGTACTATAAGAGGTTTTCTTTTTTTAGATTTTTTCCATTCTATTAATTTTTCTAAAATATCTCTTTCCATATTTTTCCTCCTTATAGTTATTATACCTTTTAAGTTCAAAAAAGTCAATATTTATTATGATTTTTTTGTGCTTAACTATAAGCTTTATTTTTCTTAAACTCTAATCTAAATTACGTAAGGGTGTAAAAATTACTCATAAAATTTATATCCTTTACTTGACTTCTATCATGTCCTTCTTTATAATTATATTATGTATAGTTTTTCTACGAGATTGGAGAAAAAAATGGGTTGCCTTGAACTTTTGGCTGGGATGATAATTATTATTGTTTTAGGTATTGTATCACTTATAAGGTCAAATGCTTCTATGATAAATTTAATCCTTACTGTAATTTTGGAATATTATTTGCAGGAAGTCTTATAAATATACTAGACGGTGAGGATAGATCATTCGGGGCAATTGCTACTTGTATTTTCTTATTATTCATTTTTCTCTCTTTATTGATGTATCACATACAACTCTAATTAGAGTATACAAGTAAAAACCACCTAGCTTATAGGTGGTTTTACTTATTATCTTCAAATTTCTCTTTACCTTATTAACTATATATATTTATCCCATATCTAAATTATATATTTTTATTCTTTCCTGTGATTTTCCATTGAATATTATTGATTTTTATGGTATATTTATCTCGATTAAAGTTTAAAGGAGATATACAAATGAATTACTATAAAATATTAGAAGTAGATAGAGATGCTTCTCCTGAAGTTATAGAAAAAGCATATAAAACTTTAGCTAAGAAATACCACCCAGACTTACAAGAATCAAATATGAAGCAAAAAGCTGAAGAAAGGTTAAAGTTAATCAATGAAGCATATGAAGTTCTTTCTAATCCGGATTCTAAGGCTAAATATGATGCAACGTTAAAACAAAGTGAAGTATCAGAAGAAGATTTCAATAAAATATCTGAGGAAAATAGAAATTTATATAATGAAATTAATAATTTAAAACACGCAAATAACTATAACAATAATTATGACAACACTCAAAATAATAATAATCTGACAGAAGAAGAAATTAGAAGACAACAAGAAGAATATCAAAGGCAATACGAACAACAATTAGAATATGAAAACCAAATACAGCAGGCAAGACAAAAAGCCTATCACGATGCTTATATTCAAGATTTAAAAAATAGGGGTTATAGGATAAAGTATAAAAAAACACCAAAAGATTATTTAAAAAACTTTATTGCACTTATACTTACAATTGCTATTCTATTTATCCTTTGGCAAATTCCTTTTATACATAATTTTTTTATTAAAATATTTGCAGAAAATCCTATAATTCAAGCAGTTATAAATTTATTTAAATAATATGTTTAATCCATCTATTATATAGATGGATTTGTTTTTGTCTTGTATATTATTAATATCTACACGTCAAACTATATATATTTGTTTTTTTTACATTTTATGGTATAATTATATTATGTATAGTTAGTTTTTCGAACTAAGGAGAAAAATCATGGGAAAAGCAATCGCTCTCGTAATTCTACTGGTAATTGTTGTACTACTTTTCCAAGGAAACTTCTCAGCTGCTGACTTCATCTTGACTGCTCTATTTCTTGCTATTCCTGCATGCTTACTGTTAAGTGGCATAGGAGCAATTCTTGAAATAGTCTCAAAAGATGATGAAACGGGACCGGGAGAATTGGCAGTAAGGATCATTTTAGGAATAATTTCATTTTTCTTCCTGCTGAAGTTTATTCCAACTTTGCTGTAGTTCGACCTCGTATATTCTAACTAGGATATACTGTAAAAACCACCTACTTGTAGGTGGTTTTTACTTATATATTATATATTTTAGATAAAACTATCTTTCTTTACTCTACTATAAGTTAAAGGACATAACAAATTGGTAGTTTTCCCCTAATTGCATTATTACTGTTTTTTCAATTTGTTCACTTGATGCTCCTGTAATATCAGTTAAAATTATTTCTTGTTCATAGACCCCATTATTATTTGATGTCTGGCCAAATTGTAAATCATAATGTAATGGGAAGTTTTCTTTCATATATTGCTCAAATGCTTCTTCTGAGCCAAAATTATTATTTCTAAACGTTTCATCTAAATAATTATATGCTGTTTTATAATCTCTCGCATTTATCATTTGAATCCATTTATCTATATTCATAGCTACTTTATATTCATCACTAGATTTATCATATGTTGTCTTAAAATTATCTGTTATAATAGTATATGTATCTAACAAAACAGCATAATCTAAAGGATTTTTTGCCCTAAAAATATACAAATTTTGATATTTATCTCTGCATACATATTCACTATATTCATCATATGTGTTTAGCAAATAATCTGTTGGTTGAAGTGTAAGAAAATCTTGTCTGTTTTCATTTATATATTCTTCAAACTCTCCCAAGCTTCCAAATCTTTTATCTCTATACTCCCCATCTAAACGATTATATGCTTCCTCCGGATTACTTAAAATCATTTTTTTATATGTATCCAAATATCTTCTGGCTTCATCTTCTGCATTTGTTGATATATATTTAAATGTATTATTATCATTTTTTTCTACTTTATCTAAAGTATTATTTAATTGCACATTTTCTATATTAATATTTTCGTCATTTAAAGGCTCTATTGAATACGTATAATTATTTGTATCTAAATTTACAATTAAATTTAAATTTCGTATTACATTATAATTAAAATCTGTAATATATCCACTTATTGCATATTTATACATATAACCATTTTTAATATATTTTGTTTGAAAAGGTATAAAGAAAACCTCTGTGTCTAGTTTCTCTATGTTGCTATCGATATTATCTGTATTTATATTACTTTTGTTAATATATTCTGTACTTAATATATCTAGTATTATCTCATTTTCATTAACTACTTTTTGATAATTATTGTTCTCATCATATGCATAATAAATTGAGTTATTTGTATTTATAGCATCCAAGTATGAATCTACACATTGTTCTACATTATAAATCAATTCTTTTTCCTGTTGTTCTGTTACTGTATTTTCTGCCTCTTGTTGTAATGTTTGTTCATATGTGGATTCATTATATTGAGGTCCATTCTTTTCATCAACTTTAAGAACGATTAAAGAAATTATTATACAAATAATAATAATAATAACTATTATAATCGGAATTATTATTTTCTTCATCCTATTCCTATCCTCCAATTTATTTTTCTTTTATGCTGGAAATTGAGTATAATCAAATGTTTCAGGATTTACTACATCATATCCTCTGAAATAACTAGAATGTTCTCCAGATCCTGCTGGAACCAATATTTCAAAGTGTAAGTGATTTCCTGTTGAATCTCCGGTACTTCCTACGTATGCTATTATCTGACCTTGTGAAACTCTACTTCCTACGCTTAAGCCTGATGCAAATCCACTACAATGTTGATATACTGTCTCTAAGCCATTTTGATGGTCTATTCTAATATAGTAACCTCTAGCACTATTAAATGTCATTTCTTTTATTATACCTCCACCTACTGCTGCTATTTCAGTTCCTGCTGGTGCTGGAATATCTGTACCTTGGTGAAATTCATTTCCGTAAAAATGGTCCATTTCTCCATCCAAATCCACTGCTAGATGAGAATGGGTAATTTGGTAATACAGCTTGTATTGAAGTTACATTTCCTCCTGTAGGTTTTTCTAAATCTTTGAATTGTTCGTAATACTTTCTAGCGGCTTCTGTTCTAACATTCATACGTGGCTTGCCTGGTCTTTCAAAACTCCAACAAAATGCTATTGCTGCATCTTCTGGTGTAGATGCATTTGACCAATCAGAAGCTGAATATCCATTATAACTTACTAATTGATAAGTTGCATATCCGTTAGCACCTCCGCCTGGAGTAATTTCTCCTATTAAAAATTCTATTTGCGTATTTACATCTGATGGCTCTACTCCTTTCGAAGCTGCATAAGCTTCTAGTGCTGTTCTTCTTCCAAAAGACCACTGACATAAACCAAATCCAATTCCATTTCCACCTTCTATTGCTGCTTGATTAAATCCAGATTCAGCTTCTATATTTCCTAAAACACCTGCTGCCGCCTCTTTACTATATCCTGCATCTATAACTGCCCACCAAACTTTCTCTTGAATAGAGCTTCCATAGAAACCACCATTCAAAGATGAAAATTGTTTCAAACTAAACTCACTAAAATCATATTCTATAACTCCATAATTAATGTTAGTTGCTTTAAACATTAAATATTTTGTTAAATCTAATAAATTAGACGTTCTTTCATTTTGCTCAATAATAGTAAATAAATAATCTGATCTCACTCTTTCATACATATCATGTTCATTATATAATTTAACAAATGTACTTTCATTTCCTTCTGTTATCATTTCTCCAGATTCATATTGATTACTTATTGTCCATACATCAGTAGTAGTCCTTTGCTGAATAGAATAACTATTCTCTCCATCTGTTCCGCTACTTGTTGTTGTCCAATTTGTACTGCTTGGCTGATGCAACTCCGTTACTTTTCCTTTAATAGTTACAACTTTTGATTCTGCATCTCCCATATCAAGCACTTCTGAGCTATAACTATTCTCTTGATATGCCTTTACACACCATGTTTTTACATATGTAACATCTATAGATGTGTTACAAATTTCATTTTTATCAGTTGATGATCCTACAGTTCCAGAGCTAGTCGTATTTCCATTTTCATCAACTCTTCTTTGTTCTGTCGTCGTTGTCGTTTGTGTCGTTGTTACATTATCTTGTAAAGCTATAACAATTTCCGTATTATCTATAATTTCATCCGCCAAATCTTCAGAAAAATCTTCATAATCAGTATCAATATAGAAGAATAATAAATATTCATATGGTAGAATATATTTTTCCAATGCCGTCTTTAAATTTATTGTTGAATTTTTCCTTATTTGTATATTACCATTTGATGATGACCATGTCGCTGTAATTAAATTCTTTTGATCATCAAGTGAAAATACTCTTAAAGCTTCTGTATTTCCATTTGCTATATATTGTTCCATCGTTTCTAAAGGTACATATTTTAAATTTCTTACTACAGATCTTATTCCTTCAGTTACTGTTTGATCCTCTATTTCAGTAGCTGTATAACCACTATGATCAGCTTCCAAATATTCCTTTATTCCTTCTACTATTCCTTCAGCATATTTGTCAACTCCACCATTTTTTATTACATCAGCATCTATATTTCCAGATAAAAATCCACCTTCCGTTACTACTGAAGGGAAACCACTTGTTGCCGCATTTTCTATTATTGCTAAACTACCACCACATTTATCAGTATCTGTACCTGCTCCTCTATTATTTAATCCCATAGCACTAGATATTGTATTACTTAATATTTCTGCTAATTGCTGTGAAATACCATCTCCATCTGCATATATAACTTCTACTCCATTTGCATCTGCAGTTGTATTTGAATTAAAGTGAATTTGAATACATAAGTCAGGATTTTCATTTTTAGCTAATTGTGTTCTCTCATCAAGAGAGATTCCACCTCTATTACTTGATGTGCTTCCTGTTTGAACAACTGTTATATTAGAAAATCTTTCTTCTATTAATTCTTGTACTTTCTCTGCTACTTCAACAGTTAAATCTTCTTCTATTAAATCTCCTGATCTAGCTCCTGTATCATCTGAATTATTATGTCCTGCTGCTATTGCTACTACATAGCTTTCTTTTTCTCCTCCTACTTTCTCTTTATTAGTATTACCTGCTCTAGAAGTAACCTTTGCAACAGATTTAGTTTTTAATTCGGCAGAGCTTCTATTACTCTTGTTATTATCTGATAAATAATTAGCTCTAACATACACCGTTTCATCTCCATTTTTTACTTCAACATATGTTATTACATCTCCTGTCATTGGATTAGTATTATTCTTATATGTTCCTGTATATTCCACCACTGTTCCTCTAGCTATTGTTTTTACTCTGCCAGTTTCATCAATTACTTCTTCCCAATATCCCGTATCAGAACCTGGATTTAATTCAGACTCTGCCTGCTCATATACTTTTGCCGTAGCTCTTATAGTCAATTCCTGCCCTGCTGACCAAGATTTTACAATTTCTTCATATTTACTAGTTCCTCCTGGATCTAATACTTCATCTTCAACAACCGGTATAGAATCTTCCACACCTGTATTTTTCATTTCTTCAATTTGCTTATCAGGTGTAGCCCTTCTTATTTTTATAGACCCTTGGAAACCATCAGTCCCTTCTGGTACTACCCCTCCTAAATCAGGAAACTGAGTTATTACCTCTGCCTTTATAATCTTTTTCAAAAATTCACTGGTATTAGGAAGATTATGTACTCCTGTTATTGTGTTCATCTTCTTATTTATTTCTTCTACTTTTTCGTCGAAATCATCTACGAAATCTAAATAATAACCGCCCTTGTCCATCTTCTTTTATTTCCACTAAATCTGCTAAATTTTCAACTTCAAATCCTTCCATAATAGCTCCTGGTGTATCTTGTGCAGTAAAGATTTCTACTGCAAAATCAAGAATTGCCGCACCTATAACAGTAACTGCAATTATAATTGGAAGAAACGGTGCCAATAAAGTTGCTAAAGAACTTATAAGAGTAGCTATTATTGTACCTATACCTTTTGCTGCTTTCTGTGTAACTTTCATTTGTTGCTTTTGATTATTATTTTCCTGATTATTCGCATTATTATTTTCATTGTTATTTTCATTATTATTTACACTATTGTTTTGATTTTTGTTATCTGGATTTTCATCTGGTTGGCTCAAAATATTTCACCTCTTCTCTTTTTACAAATTTATACTTAATGTACTACTATTACTCCTATCTTGATCTCTTACTATATTATCAAATTCAATTTTATCTATTTCTAAACCATTTCTATATGTTGCATTAAATCTAATTTGAATTGTTTTTGCTTCTAGAGGTTCCAATATTAAATCTGTTTCATTGTTTTCATATAAAAGAGCATATATATTATTTCCATTAACATCTGTTAAATAAGTTGTTTGAGGATCTTCCCTAGTATCTAATATTATTCTTTCTTCCGTATTATTTTTTAAATTTATTGTATATGTTTTACTTTCCATATAATTATCAACTAAAGTAACTTCCGCTGTTATTAAATCATTACTAGCCTTTTTATAAATTTCATTTCTACATATATATCCATTAACATTAACTTTAAATATGTCGTCTTCTGGAGATATTGTTATATAATCTTCCATATACTTTGAATTACTTGAATTTCCTGTAGTCAATGGATTATCAAAAATCTGAACAAGATATATATAATTATCATCACTCATTGACCATGATTGGAATTTATAAGATTTATCTCCTTCAAATTTTTCTCTATAATATGAACTTTCAAAAATTTCTTCTGTTTGATACATTAAATTTTTACATTGTGTTGATAATAAATTATAAGCCGCTGTTGGATTATGTTGTACACAATATGTAAGAAATTGATCTAATAACATTCCAAATTGTTCTTGATATTTTTCACTAACATCTTCTCCTGTAGTGATTGATGTGCTCTCATTATTATAAGATACAACACTTCCGTGTTGTATCTTCATTTTGGTTTTCACTTTCATTTTCATCTTTTGCAAATCCATTAAGTACTTGAATTAATACTATTCCAAATACTATAGCCAGTACTATAGCCCATATCTTTAATCTATTTTTATAATAAAACTGTATGTATCTATGCATATGTTCCTCCGCTTTTATTGATTTTGATTTCTCGTGCTAGTACTTCCGCTAGGTCTTCCTTTTCTTCTAGTTTGTGTTGGTAGTGTATTGTTAGAAGTATCATTTGCGCTATTACTATTTTGTGGTTTTATTCCAGAATGTTTTCTATAATAATTTTCTCTTTTATATAATGATGCAAATGTATCCATTACTGCCATTTGAGCATCTTGTCCTGGTACAATACTTTGTACTACTCCTTCCATTGATTCACGTTTCTTAGCATCTTCAATATAATCTTTACCATATCCATTCTTTTCTGCAAATGATGCTACATCCATTACATTTTCATGAGATTTTCCACCTACTTCTCCACCATCTCTTTTCATTTCTAACCCAAGAGCATTTTCTAACATATCATCACTTTTAACTCCAGCTTCTTTTAAATCAAAAGCTGCATTCATAAAATCTTTTCTATTACCTTTATATCCTAATTTTCCCATCATTTCGCTATATTTTTCCTGTTCATCTCTATTTTTTAAGAATTCATCCCTTAACTTTTTATTTCCTCTCATTATTTGTTGTTGTCTTGCATAATCTCGTCCATATAAGATTTCATCCTTTGTATATCTCGCTTTATCAGTTTTGGTTGATACCTCATTAATAGCTTCTTTTCCTATATTAACTGCTGAGCCAGCTAACCTTGGAACATTTGCTCCAATTCCAGCACCAACTCCAGCTCCTGTTAGCATATTTCTAAAAGCATTTGATGGTTGTCCTGTAGCAATGCCTGAAGCTAGTCCAATTCCAGCACCAACAGCTCCAAGAGTTCCTCCTACTGCGTATGGAGCTACCTTTTTAGCTCCTCTATATAGTCCTTTTCCTAGTGTTTTAGCTCCAGTTATAGACAATTTTCCGACTCTCTTCCCTGCTCCTTTTAAGCCCTCTCTAGCTACTAGCTCCCTTAAATTATGAGCTTCTGGAGCTTCTGGAGTTTCTAAAACTCTTAATGGTTGTGTAGGCTCTAATCCTTCATCTATTTCACCATTTGTTGTAGCTGGTGAAATTCCCCCATATGCTTGATCTTCCCAAGGCTTATAATTTGTATCAAAGCTATTTGTATTTGGATTATAATATTCTCCATTTGCATTTTGTGAATATCCATCTCCTAGATAATTTGTCACTGCTTCAGCTCTTCTTTTCTCTTCTTCTTCACTTAATTCTCCTTCATTTTGTGGAAGCACTTGCGTTCTAGCAGTATCACTTCCGTCATCTTCGGAACTTCGTGAATAATTTCCGTTGCTAAAACTTCCTAGCTGAGGTCTATTTGGAGTACGGATTTTTGTTTGATCTCCATCACTATTAGAACTGCTATTACCTACAGATGCCTTTCCAGATCCTCCACCTTTTCCTATAAGTCCTTTAGCAGAATTTAAAGCTTGCATAGCAATTGCTCCTCCTGCAAATGAACCAAATCCATCTGTTGACTCTGCTTTGTCCAATCCAAACATCTTCTTAATGAATTTTTCTGCTGGAATTAAGAAGCCTATAGCAACAATAGCATAAATTGGATTTTTCTCTACTAAATCCATAGCAGATCCAACAAAAACCGTATAAAGTATTAAATGTACTGGTTGTATAATTACATTCATTGTATATTCTTTAAACCACATATTAAATGCCTGTGATTTACCATCTCCAGCTTTGTCTATTGGATAAGTTAACGCTACTAATGGTGCAATCATTGTAAAGAACGCTGTATACAAAAACCTCTTGAAATACATAAATGTAAATCTAAAAGTGTAAAATACTAATACCATATACATTATTGTATATGCCGTAGCTTCTTGTGCACTACTCTTTTGAACTTGAAATCTTATAAGTCCCGTTAAATTTGTTTTAAAAGTTTTTCCATTTTGACCTTCTACATCTACAATAAACCCATTATCTACACTTGTCGCAAACAAATCCGTTGCTCTATCTGTTAACATTAAAATTGCTGACATTATAAAATGTATTATAAATACCAAACATAGTGCAACTAACCAATTTTTTATAGATTCTTTATATTTTGCTTTATCATCTGCTGTTGAACTAAGTATTATTCTAATTCCTAAATATATTAATACTGATAAAAGTCCAACAATCGCAATATTTCTAAAAGATATGTACCAAGACGAAATTACTTCTCTTAAATCTTCTGCTGCTGATTGACTAGCTGCATCTGCCTTATCATCTCCTTCTATTACTGATGTATATTGATTTGGATGTAAAAAGTTAACATCTAATGCTGCTATATTATTTGCAAATATATTCTCGGGTGAAAATAGCATATTAGGTACTTGATATCCATCCCCCATTCCTAGGAAGGATGCATTTATTTCATCTTCTTCAAAAGTAACCTTTGGAGTATTAGCATCATCCAATCCTTCTACTAACCATGATCCTGAACCCTCATTTAAATTTTGGTCATCTTTGCTTATCATAGCAGAAGTAAATCCATCAGCCCCTAGCATAAAAGTATTTAATCCCGCCATTCCAACATCTCCAACAGAAGCTATTAATTTTACAATTTCTTTTAATAAAGTTCCCATTATACCCCAATCATCATCAGCCGCTAAGACTCGTTGTGGTACTGTAAATGCCATTACTAAAATAATACATAATATTGCTACTATCTTTTTTAGGAAGCTTCCTTTAGTAATATTTTTCATTTTTTCCTCCTTGTGCTTTATACTTTGCCCGTTCTTTTTCTTTGTTTTACTATATTATTTAAGTTTGTTTCAACAAACTCAAATTCTTTTGCTGTAGGTGTTATTTGTATAATAGCTGTATCTGCACCAACTTTTAATAATCCTTCACCCTTTAAACAAGTAATCAAGAAATTTGCTTCTCCATTACTTAATTTAAATACTGATTTTAAATACTCTATTTCTGATTTATCCTGGGCTAAGAATAATTTTGTATCTGAAGATGTTAAAACTGCTTGTGCTTCTGGTTTCTCATAAAAGTCTTGGAATCTTTGTGAAACAATAGCTAGTGAAACATTTCTTTTTCTTGCACGTCTTGCCATTGTATTTAAGAAATCTACAGCTTCTGGATAAGGCAATAACATCCACGCTTCATCAACTAACACTCTTTTCTTTTTAGCTTTTGTTCTGTCTTCACTATTTTTCTTTACGTATTTCTCCCAAATCCAAGATAGTAATATTTGTTGAGCAAGTGGTCTTGCAAAACGTTCCTCTAATTGTGATATGTCTAAATTTATAAATGGAACATCATCTAATAATTCAAAAGTAGATTGCCCATCAAAATAAGCCATTTGACCATTATACTCTCTTATGTATTGCTTCATAACTTTTAGTAAGTAACTATAATGGAATTGATAATCTGGATTTTTATTTTCTGCTGCTTTATTTTGTAATCTTCTGTACCAACTTCCTATTGTTGGCATGTCCTTTTTATCTTTATATAATTTGTCTCCTGTTTGGAATTGATTTCCTGTTTTATAAATACTCGTTGGATTACTTGTAATTCCTATTGCCGCATATTCTTCTGATACAGTTTCTGCTATTAATTGCTTTGTTAATTCGTTTACTTCATCACTTCTAGTACTTCCTTTAGCCATTGTAACTAAAGCTTGAGTTACGTCCTCTACTTTGTTTTCTACATTTATAATTTTTCTTTCTCTTCCTGTAATTGCATCTTTTACTGTTTCTGGTTCTATATCAAATAAATTAATAACAGTACTTGAATTAGGGCTTAATACTACGTTTATTCCACCTAAACTTTCAGCAACAATTGAATATTCACCTTCAGCATCTAGCGCTAAACTTTCAATTCCCATAAGTACTGATGACCTAGAAATTAAAGTTTTCATTGTTACTGATTTACCAGCACCAGATTTAGCAAATATAACCATGTTATAATTTGTTAATGATGGATGGAAATTATCAAATAATATTGGTGTTCCCGTTTGTTTATTAAATCCTAAAGGTACGCCTGTTGAGTGTCCAACCTCAGAAGTCGTGAAAGGAAATACTGTTCCCATAGATCTACTATCAAATGAATGTGATCTTTTCAATTTATCCTGCATTAATGGTAAATTTGATTGGAAGGCATCCTCTTGCATTGCCCATGCACTTTTTATTCCAACTAATGATTTTGCCATTTCAGCTGATAACATTTTTGTTAATGCCTCTAAGTCCTCTAAACTATATGTAAATAAAGTTGCTACAATAGAAGCTTCATACATTTTATTAAATCCTGCAGCAATTTCATCACGTAATTGCTCTGCTTCAAACCTTTTTTGAGTAAGTGTACTTTCTCTATTTATATTTCCTCTATCAGCGGCAACAATTCTTTCTGTTTCAAGTTCATTTATTACTTTGTTTAATTCGTTTTGAGATCTAGATTCTGATATTGGCGTAATATATATAGATGTATTTACATCACCAAAGAAATATAAATCTCTAAATAACTCTGGAAAAGTACACATACGTGGTAATGATGAAATGAAAAAACTTCTTGCGTATCTTTTCACATTAGATATAATCTCTAAATGGTCTATTTTAGAAGCATCTATTCCAGAAGGAGCAATTAATTCTTTTATTGTCTTTTTTCTTAAGAAAGAACTTTCCTCATTATTTTTATACTGTCTTTCTTTTTCTTCCTCTAGTTGTTTTTTCTTTGACTTTCTCATCTGTTTTCTCTCCTTTCTCTTGCTTTTCATTTAACTCTTCTATAGCCGCTTGTGCAACATCTCCCCCTATATATTCTTTGTTTTGTTCTAATACCATTTGTGCCATTTTTCTTACTAACTCTTCTAAATTATTTTCTTTTTCTTCTGCTATTTGTTGTGGTCTTGATTTTACTTTATCTATAGTTGAATTAGCTAACTCAACTGCTCGTTTATTTATTGTTTCATCTAAAGCTTTTATCTTCTTTTCAAATACATCCGGAGCTGTTGAATATAATTCATCATATCCTGACTTCATTGCTCTTTCAATTCCAAATATTTCTGATTCATCTCTATTGTATGCTACATATAACAATTCTACTAACTCTTCTGAAGACAATATTTTTCCAGTGATAGATGATGCTGTTAATGTTCTTATAATTGATTGAGCTTTAGTATATAACTCTGAAAATGCCATATTCTTTATTTCTTCATAATCATAGTGAGTATCTTCATTTTCTTCTGGGAAATATGGAATTATAATATAAAACTTTTTGTTTAATATATTTTTATTTAAGCTCATTTTTTCTGTATTATTTATTAGATCTTTTCCATATTCTAATAAGTTTCTTTGTTTCGTTAAATCATAAAAAGCTCTATCTAAATCGTTTTGTCCATATGTTCCAGCTTCTTGCATTTGATTATATCTAAATAGCATTTGATTATATTTATCTTCAATAAGTTTTATTTTTGATTTATATCCATCAATACTTTTCTCAAGATTTATTGTTCTTGTTTGAATATAAATTTGTATTGGATGTCTTAAAGTATTTAAAAATTGCTGGAAACCTTCCTCTACTCCAATCTTTTCTGGCTGAGACATTAAGTCATAATTTATTCCTTGGCATTCTACAACCATTAGAAATCTTTTTCCCTTTTTTTGTACTATCATATTATCTTCTACTTTATCAAACTCCATAAAATCCATTATAGACTTCTTTGTATAAAGATTACTAACTGATTGTGTTGTTTCTTTTTTATTTTTTTTCTTTTTACTGTCTTCAGATATTAACATATCATCTTCTGATTTTTTATTACTGCCACTATTTTTTATTCGTAAAAACACAAATACTGCTATTAAAACAAATAATATAAAAATCATAACTCCTAAAACAGTAGCTAAAACTTGTGAAATCTCGTTATTTGTCACCTTTCTTTACCTCCTTTTCTTCTGTATCTCTTTCATAAACGTATATTCTATTTTTTTGCATTTTAAATTTTATTCCTCTTCTAATAACATCATCTATATTTTCTCCTCCTGTTTTTTTTGTTATTTCAAACGCATTTGTTGTTGGCATTTTAAATGTCGCAATTGAAAAACCTGCCAATCCTAATAATACTATTGCAATTATTCCTACTATTGTAAGACCTATTGCTGAAAATAATAAATAGAAAGGTAATCCTACTGCTACTCCAATTGCTGTATATATTAAAGCTTTCGTCGAAAATATTAACAATATTCTACCTTCACCTTTTACATTTCTAGGTAAATTATATGTTGCCACAAGCATTTCCTCCTTTGATATAAAATACACTTTCACTTATTTATAATTATACCAAAAAAACTCCAATTTGTAACGTTTTTATACAATTTTTTTCATTTTTTTATTTATTTAATATTTTTGTAATATCCACGTAATATCTTTGTAATATTTTCGCTTAACTTTTCTTCTTTTGACAAAGAAAAAAGAGCATGTGTATAAATACACATACCCTCATTTTCCTTATAAACATTTTTATGAACTTACACCAGTAAAGAATTGGTAAATTACTTGTGCAAATGCTGATGCTGCAAATATTAATGCTGCACCTACTATATATGGTATAAAAGTCTTCTTATATTCTGCTTTTTCTTCTGCACTACCCATCATGTATTTTATACCTAGAACAATTAGTACAACAACTGATAATACTATACCTACAGTTTGAAGTATCCCAACTATACTTTGTCCTACATTTTGAATTTCTGTTGTACCACTTACATTAGGATCTCCAGATATTTCACTTGGTGTAAGAGCAAATGAAGAAATAGCAATAGTTGTTATCATAATAGCGATACATATACAGCTAAGTACTTTCAATATTTTTTTGTTCATTTTTCTTTCCTCCTTTTACTTAAAATATATTTAAAAGCATAAAAACTTTAAAAACAATAATTCGATAATATCATATTAATTATAACATTAGTTTTCTTTTTTTTCAATAGTCTAATTTTTATTAATTAAAATTTTGGCTAAGTGTATATATAAGTTGTGGTACTAAAGAACCTGTAAATAGTAGAAATGCACCTATTATATATGGTTTTAAAGATTCCTTATAATCTGCTTTTTCTTCCACGCTTCCCATCATGTATTTTATACCAATAACAATTAATATTGCAACAGAAAGTATTATTCCTACAGTTCTTATTACTCCAACAATAACACCGGCTATTGAATTAATTCTTTGTGAACCTGATGGAGTCCCTTTATATGAATTTAAGTCTCCTAAATCTGATTGTACACTTCCACTACTAGTAGTACCACCACTACTATCAACTCCTCCTCCAGGATCAACACGTGCATAATTTATATTCATAATTCCAAGTATACTTATTAGAAATAAAACTACTGCAGTTATTAACTTTATTTTTATATTCCTTCTAGAATAGTTACAACTAACTTCCATATTCCAAATCCTCCAAACACAATTACACACCCTGCTACATAGCCTATAAGCATTTTCTTAATATCTGCTCTTTCTTCTACACTAGCCAACATGAATTTAATTCCTAATACTCCACCTACAATTACTGCTATAGCAACTCCTACTGTAAGCATTATGTTATAAAAGTTTGCTGAAAAATCTTGTAATGCAGATTGATTATACTGTATATTTCCTCCTGAATTTACAAAGTCATCTGCATCATTCATCATATCATCTAGACTCGCTGAAGAAGTATTCGGATTATCTTCTCTTTGTGGTAGATGATAAATTGGGTGACTACTATCAGTAGAACCATCCGTTGATGAATCATCTGAATCAGAAGATGAGTCGTTACCATTTGTTCCTCCTCCATTAGAATCAGAAGATGATCCGCTTCCATTTGTTCCTCCAGAACCAGAAGATGAGTTATCACCAACTACTTCTGTATTAAACATAATGGCTCTATAAACGTAACTTTCTGTACTATAATAATCTACATTATCTTCCTTTTCCATATGTTTCTCTATAGTTTCTTTCCAAGCATCTATTACTGCCTGAGTTTCTCTTATTTTTTGTTTAGTTCCACGTTCTGATTCTTCAATTACATAATTTTTATCAACATAATCTACAATATCTTCGGCACTAAAATTTATTTTCTGCGACTCTGAATAATATCCAATCGCTCCTCCTCCGCGAATCCACAACCGCATAATCAACTTTTTCAAAAGAGAATAGAGCAATTAGAAATATTATTGTCAAAATTACTAATTTTTTAAAAATTTCCTTTGTCATCGCACCAATCTCCTTTCTATATAAATTTTGCTTGTTTTTTATTGTTTATTTCTATATTTTTTCTCGATTATATTTATTATACTATATTTTGTCGACTTTTTCAAATTGTATTGAAAATTTAATATAAATAACACACTTTTGTAATATTTTATATTTCTTTGTCTGTTTTTCCAATTATTTTGCATAAAAAAAGATATAAAACGTTATGTTTTATATCTCTGGCGTAGGTGAGAGGGTTCGAACCTCCGCGCCGATTGCTCGACCTAGCAGTTTAGCAAACTGCCCCCTTCACCACTTGGGTACACCTACATATTATATTTTTTATAAATAAAAGTTAGATAATTTCTGCTTATATCTAACTTTTTAATTATTTGGCGGAGAGGGTGGGATTCGAACCCACGGTACGCTATTAACGCACGCCAATTTTCAAGACTGGTGCCATAAACCAACTCGACCACCTCTCCGTGTCTTGCGGACAATTAATATCTTAGCATATTTAGACACCAATTGTCAAGACATTTTTTAGATTTTTCATTTTCTGTTCCGTTTAATCATTATTATAACCTAAATTTATTGTATATAAACATCAAAATTATTAATATTTCCATCATATTTGAAATCTTCTTTTATTGTATTTATAAGATTTTTATTTTCTTGCCATAGAAGATTTTCGCTATCTTTATCAATCAAAATTATCACATTACTTTTCTGTTTTAAATCATTTACTATTTCTTGTTCACTTAAATTTCCCAAATTACCATTAAAAGGTAAATCGTAAAAACCATTACTTTGTTTTAAAGGTACCATATATAATGCTGCTTTTGAAGAAAAAACAATAACATTTTTTCCTTCGTTTTCTTTTCCTACTATATAATTAGTAACTTTTTCTATATCTCTTACCATCTCATCATCTATAATTGCTCCATAATATGGTTCTTCATAATTATAAGGATAATCATCTTTAAGTATCTCCTTTCTCCATTGAGCAAATCTATATGTATTTATGCCAATATCTACTAAAATTAATATTATTAAAAATGTTGTTAGTAGAGAATTAACCTTTTTTAACTTTATATGGCTTTTCTTACATATAATATAAGAAATATATATTAGCAAAATAATTGCAATATTAATAGCAAGTAAAAAATGTGTCAAATTTACTATTGGATATATTAATAAAGAAATTGCTATTGAAAAACAATTTAGTACAAACAAATTATCTCTTTCTTCTTTATTTATTTTTATTTTTGTTTGCTTTACTAAGAATATAGATGTACATAAATTAACTGCTAAAATTGATATATCCGCTAAAATATATGATAAAGAAATTAAAACATTATAACTTGCAAATTGTTTCATTCCTAATATCGTATAATTAATAAATCCATATAACAATCCATTTGTTTCTAAAAAAATTAAAAACAAAGCACTTAAAACTATAAAAACTCCAGCCTCTAATAAAACTCCTGTAATCTTATTTTTTCCTTTTTTGGCTAATATTATAATTGTTAATGAAATAAGATAAAATAATCCAATATTTTGTTTTGTTAAAATAACCAAAAAGCAAATTATGCTTTGTGCAATAATATTTTTGGTATCTATTATACATTTATTTTTTATAAGCAAATAAATTCCTAATAAAGCAAAAGCTACAGCCAAAGAATTATAATTAGCCATTATTCTAGGTAATACATAAGTTCCAAGCATAATTAATATCAAAGTGCATACCGTAGAAGCTTTTATACCTATTTTTAATTCTCTTAAAATTTTATAAATCATAAAATAATAAAATGTAAAAATAAGTATATTATAAATTCTAAAAATAAAATAATTAGCCCCTAAAATATCAAATATAATATTTCCTATATAAAAAAATAACGGTGTACATATAACATTTGCGTCTTTATAGATTTGAAAACCATTATACATTTTATATACATTTTGAAAATTCCATAGCTCATCTCCAACTTTTAAAGATACACTAATTACTACTCCTAGCAAAGAAAGCACAATTAATAAAATAATAAAAATATTTTCATTTTTCTTTATAACTTCAATCGTTTTCTTCATATAAATTCCTCGTACTTTTATATTGATATTAAATTATCATATTTATTTTAAAAACTCAATAAAAAATATGTATTAAATAAAAAAAGATTTAAACATTATTTCAAATATTTAAATCTTTAACTTATATCTTTATATATCTCTCTTTTGCTTATCTCCTTCAATTGCTCTTTTTATAGCTTCTTGTTCTTCTTCAGAAAGAGTATATTTAGATTTTCCGTTTTCTACAGGTTTTGCATAAATATTAGACATTTCTCTAGAATAAATCCCATTAAATACAACACCATTATCATGTTCATCAAGAAGAGCAAGTGTAAAGCTTAAGTCACTTCCTGTATCCTGAAAAGCACTGTATCTAAGAATTCCAACTTTTTGAATACAGCCTTCTAAATCTTTATCTAGACCACTTATTTGACCTAGTATATCTGCATTTTGTTTTTCTACTCTCTCTACCCTATACATATAATTCTCTAAATCCTCTTGTAAATCCTTTCCCTCTCCAAGCTTTATCATAAATTTTTTATATCTTTTATTTAATGCTATAACTTTTCCAAGTAAGATTAGAAAAGCAAATAATAAAACAATTATTAATCCTCCAAAAATATATATGATATTATTCATTCCTAAAGTTTCTATTAAATTCTCCATGAAATCACCTCATACTATTCATCATTGCTTATTAATCCTAAAATTCTTTCTAAGTCATCATTTGATGTATATTCAATAATAATCTTTCCACGTCTTTTTCCTGGATCTAATTTAACTTTTGAGCCAAAGAATCCTTGGAAAGTATCTTCTATATTTTTATATAAAATATGTCTTCTATTTTCCTCTTCTTTAGACATCTTAACTTTTGCTTTATTTTCCATTTGTCTTACAGTAGTTCCTCTTTCTAACATATGAACAGCTGCTATATATTGTTTTTCTGGGTCTGTTATTGCAAGTAAAGCTTTACAATGTCCTTCAGTTATTTTTCCCTCTCTTACCATTTCTAATACTCTAGGATCCAAATTTAAAACTCTTGTCCAGTTTGCAATAGTACTTCTGGCTTTACCAAGTTTTTTTGCAACTTCTTCTTGAGACATACCATAATTATCCATCAAAGTCTTTATTCCTGTTGCTTTTTCAATTGGGTTTAAGTCCTCTCTTTGCATATTTTCTATTAAAGATATTTCTGCATTAACTTTCTCATCATCATCTCTAATAATAGCCGGAATTTCATTTAGCCCTGCAATTTTAGAAGCCCTCCATCTTCTTTCACCAGCTACTATACTATAATAATCTTCTTTTTTTGTTACTACAATTGGTTGAATTAGTCCATATTCTTTAATTGAACTTGCAAGCTCTTCTAAAGATTCTTGGTCAAATCTTTTTCTTGCTTGATCTCTATTTGGTTCAACCTCTGTTATTTTTAAATTTTTTAAAGTATCATTTTCTTGTAATTGTTCTTCTTCTGGAACTGGTCCAAATAATGCATCTAATCCTTTTCCTAAACCTGTCATCTTTGCCATTTTATTTATTCCCCCTATCTCTATAAATGAATTAATTATCTCTCGATATCTTCATTTATCTTAGTTTTTTATTTTATTTTAATAAATTTA
>CALXFI010000028.1 GCA_944387535.1 uncultured Clostridia bacterium
TATACATACACTATAGTGAAATATTCGCTAATAAAATAAAACTATTTTTTAGTGAAATTTTCGAAAATTATTGACATGTTAATCTAGAAAGAATATTAACTTAATTCTCTTCTACTATATACCACTTATACAATAGGCATGTTCTATCCTATCGAAAAAGGAATAAAAGGGAACGTCCCTATTTTCTTGTTATATTATTTCTTCCAGCACGAAGTAATGCACTAAGAGTTTTTGTCATCATCTTTTTAGTTTCTGGACTTAAATTATTATAAGTTTTTACCATTGTACCAACATTTCTAAACCATTTGCTGCTTAACTCATTTACAGTTTTTACATTTGTAGAATTTAAAATATTAAACCAAGTATCTATAAACTCTTCTCTTTGCTCTGGTGATACTTCTTTTAGCCAATTAGTAATTGTTGTATCTATAAAATCACTATAATTTGTTTGTTTAGTTCTTACAAATTTATCTCCTAAAACTTGCCATGAATATAAATCATGTTGCATTATTCCTGTTTCAGTACTTTTTACAATAGTTGTTTTTTCTTTGTGTTTTAACAATCTTCCTATAATTGAAGTTTGTGGAATATATGTATGTACTTTACTTAATATTTCGTTATATTCTTTACTTCCTATTACTTTATCTGAAAAACCTGGTCCGTCATTATTATATATTTCTATAATTTGTTTTTTTGTTTCTTCATTTGAAAAAGCTGATGCATATACTGCTAAATTTCCCCCTTTTGAATGCCCTCCTACACGCAATTTATTTTTATATTTTTTAGCAACATCTTCTAAGTATTTTACACTATCTATCTGAGATGGAACAAGTTCACTAAAGCTCATATTAAAATCTTCTTTCCATCCTATTATTGTGTTATCTGTTCCTCTAAATGATACATAAATTGTATCATCTGGTAATATTACTGTTATGGCTGCAAACTGTTTTTCTGCTTCTAGCTCTATTTTATTTACAAATTTAGTTAGTTTACAATTTCCAAACCTAATACTTTTTGCAAGCACAGGATATAAATCTATATCTTCTGCTTGGAGAGTTCTTCCTGTCGTACCAAGCGCTTTTGTTCTTGCATATGCTTCCTTTATTGTTATTTCTTCATCTTTATTTATAATGCCATCAAATGGGAAATATGAAAGCCTTGATAAAATCAAATTATCTACTTCATTAAATTCTACCTTTTTTAAACTTATATCTCTCCACTTCATATAATCAAATATATTTGCCATCAAAACATCCTACCTTTTAAATTTATTTTATTTCATTTTGTATTTTAATTCTTTTCTATAAAGTTAATTATATCTTTTGCTACACTCTCTTCTTTTTCATGATAACCATGATTTGCACCATCTACATAATCAATATCTTTATTAGGATTATTTATTATATTACTTACAATTGATACTAATTCTTCTGCTTTTTGTAATATCATTTCATTATCATTACCCCATCTCATAAATAGAGGTACTTTTATATTGTTTAACTTTTCTAATTTATTATCGCTTCCATATCTTGCAAAGTCTATATCTTCATTATCCCTTGCATAACGAAGGAAAGTTTTTACACTAATTGGATGGATGAAAGCTCCTCTTGGCATAAGGTCTTTAGGGCTTTTTTCTTCTTTTTCTTCTGCTATTTTTAAATAATCTTCATATTTATTACCTAAATAAATTTTTAAAGCCATTGGAATATCTATTAATGATAATAATATTACACCTTTTATAGACTCTAATATATCTTTTTCATCTTCTTCTAATAATTCGTTATATGTATATACTATTTTTGTACATCCCAAACTATGTCCTTGTAAATATATATCGCTATATCCTAATTCTTTTAATCTTAATATTGCTCCTACTATATCTTCATAACCTTCTAGCACATCTTCATAAGCTGTTCCTCCAAGTTGTTTTTCTTCCTTTCCATTGATATTTTTCCTTATATATTTTACAATTTCGCTTCCTCTATTATTAAAGCAAAAATAATCAATCCTATTTTCATTTGCTACTTTTGCAATTATATCATCTCTTTTTTTAAAGCAATTGCTTGTCATTCCATGTACAGCTAATATTATTTTATTTGTTTTTTCTTCACCTTTATATAAAATTCCACTTAAGGTTATTCCATCTGTTGCTAAAAAATCTATTTTCTCCATAAAAATCACTCTCCTTACTTGCCTTGATTATATACTAAGTATTTTATTTTATCAAGAAAAATAAAAAGAAAAGAGGAATGCCTATTTGGCACTCCCCTTAAGGTGCTTAACAAAACTAAAAAGCCATTTATATTTTGTGACGTCTCCCACAAGAGCCTTGCTAAGAGAGGTTGAATCAACATAGTACTGTTGATATTTCTTTTCAATGGATTGCGAATATGTTCCTCCAATTCCTTTCTTAGATTCAAAGATTTGTCTAAATGAATCTATTTTTGCCTTAGCATTACGTACTCCTCCATTTACAGAAAAAGTTTTGTAAATTCTGTGATAAGAACTAACCCAGCCATCTGTGAAAGAATCTTCAAAAATATAGATTTCTGGACTATCTCCTCCAGGAGCACTTGTTTTAACAAAAAGCATTTGTGAACTAGATTCATTATACAAGCCCTTTATGGCTCTTACAGTTATTTTGTTACCTTTCCTTTCTTCTAGATATCCTTTTATCTCCTCGCCTTCATTTTTAGTAAAATATCCTTGAAACTCTACTTTAGTACCGTAATTATAAGTAAGATTACCAGAAAAGTAAAACACCTTCATTTTATCTCCTAACAATTGTTATATGAGATTTACCAAAAATATCTACTAATATTATACCACTTTTTTATGTAAATTTCCAATATGAATAAAAAAGTAGCCTATTTTGCTACTCTTCTAAAAAATATTTAAAAATAAGTAAATCTGTAAGCCGGGTTCTGTCTTTTAAAATAGTCATTTATCTAGGATAGATATCACTATCTATCTCAAGCCACGCATGTAAGAAGGCGCCGAGCAGGCTTAATCTTCTAATTTAGGTGTTGCTCCAGATGGGGTTTACACTGACCCATTATGTCACCATAATGGCGGTGAGCTCTTACCTCGCCTTTTCACCCTTACCTAAAATTTTTAGGCGGTTATTTTCTGTTGCACTTTCCTTAAGGTCACCCTCACTAGACGTTATCTAGCATCTTTGCTCTATGGAGCCCGGACTTTCCTCTCGTAATTCCTTTCGGAATTTACCAGCGACTATTCAACTTACTTACAAAATTTATTATACCATTTATAACCTAATAAGTAAAGTGATTTTTCTTTTTTAAAAAATTTGCTCTTGTTTTTTTCTGCAAACTGCTATATAATAAATACATTAACATTTTAGTATACCTTTGATGTTTAAAAATTCAGAGGTATAATCCTCTGAATGAGTATAAGGAGGAAAAATGTTTGTACCAGCAATATTCGGTTTTTTGACAATTGTATATGTTATATTAACTATCATTTGTCACAATCAAGGTTCTAGCGGAGTTAGTATAGTGTGCTCAATTATTGCATTTGTATGCCTGATATTAACTTTCATCTGCCTACTTATGCAACTTGCATAAATACTGCTATACAACTATGGGTAAGTACAATTTTTACTAGTACTTACCCATTTTATTTATTATAAATTATTCATTTCTTCTAATATATTTTTATATTTAATTAAAAATATAGAGTCATTTTGAATTCCTACTGCATTTTGTAGTTCGTTTAGCATAATATAAATTTTATTTATTACATATTGCTTATTAGCGTCTACATTTGTATTTATAAGCTGACTTGAATATACATCAATAGCTTGTTTTACATCGTTTGAAATTTCTTGCCAATTTTTTTGATCTAATTTACTATATGCTTTAAATAAATTATTTTTAGTTGCAATTACAGCTTTATAGGTCGTATCATCTGTTACTTTATCTGCAAATTTTGGTATATATTCGTACAATTTTGATAATGTACTCAAAGTATTTTCCTTGTTTTCTTCTTGTACCACTTTTGTTAAATTATCTAATTCTTGATTAAAACCTAAAATATCTTCTTTTGCTATTTCTAAGCTATATAAGTCTAATGTTATAGTTGGAACTGGTAAATATAAATTTTCGACCTCTGTTTTTAAATCTTCCCAATTAATCTCATTTGTATTAGTTAAAACTCCTGTTTCTTTTAATGTATATTCTTCATTTTTCTCTTCTTCTCCACTTGACTCACTGCTACTATCACCACTTGATTGCTCTCCTTGTTCCTCACTATTTTGGCTGTTCTTTTCTTGGTTTTCCGTCTCTTTGTTACTTTTACTTTCCGCTTCTGTTGAATTTTGACTACTTTGTGATGCACTAGATTTTTCTGAAATCTCACTTACGGACAAATTATAATTTCTACTTTCTATATTATTTAACTCATTTAATAACGTTACTATTTTCTTTTCTAAATATTCTACTTCTGCCAAAGTCTTTTCTTTATCCTCTACGCTATTTCCTTTACTTATTGTCGAATATAATAAAACTGCTAAGCTACTAATAACAACAATAAGGAAAACATACAGAATTTTTTTATATTTTTTCACTTTTTTGCCCTCCATATTTCTATTTTTTCTAGTATTTACATTTTTAAATTACTTTATTCTTAGTATAAAATTTTGTCTAATTTTAATACTAATATTATAAGAAGAAATTTATTTTTTATGTGTTCAAAATAAATAAAAATAATTTTAGGAGCAAAAGAAATGCAAGCAACTGTTAATTTATATAGTAATCAAAAAGGTGAATTAAATAATTTTTTAAGTCGTTTTTATAATACTGATTTAGAAATTTATGATAATTTAAAATGGGAAAAAAAATATGCTAACCCATTAGAGTTAGCAGAAATAATTGGTACTTTTGTTGATAATTTAGATGATTACAATATTAGTATGTGGATTTCTCTAGATAAAAATATATTTATTTCTATTTCAGAAGATAATGCAGATGATGTCATTAAATATCTATATGAGAGATATCCTTATTAAATGCTGTTTTTTGACCCCGTCCCCAAAAACAGCATTTCTATTTTTCAATTATAATAGTTACTGGCCCATCATTTAATAAACTAACCTTCATATCTGCACCGAAAATTCCTTTTTCTACTTCTATTCCATATTTTTCATTACATTCCTTGCAAAAATATTCATATAATTCTTCTGCTTGTTCAGGCTTAGCAGCTTCTATAAATGATGGTCTATTTCCCTCACTACAGTTTGCATAAAGTGTAAATTGCGATACTATTAAAAGTTTTCCGCCTACATCTTTTAGGCTTAAATTCATTTTATCATTTTCATCTCTAAAAACCCTTAATTTGCACAATTTTTTTACTAAATAATCTGCTTGCTCTTTGGTATCATTATGTGTAACACCCAGTAATACCAAAAATCCTTTTTCTATTTTTCCTACTGTTTTTCCATCTACATCTACTTTAGCATTTTTTACTCTTTGAATTACAATTTTCATATCTGTATTTATTCCTCTCTATTTTTTAATGTCTTTTTAATGTCCTAATATTTTTTCTAATATATTCCTATATTATTATCATCATCATTATTATCATTATTATCACTATCATCATAATTATAATAATTATTATGATTATCATTTTCATTTTGTTCTTCGTCTTCTTGATTTTTTTCTACGTTTGATTCAACCTCTACTGTTTTTTGTAAATTTTCAAGATTATCGTTTTCTTCCTGGTTTTCTGTTTTTATTTCTTCTTTATTTTCTTCTTCTTTACTATTTTCTTTCTCGTCATCTTCATTTTTTTCTTGTATATCCGTATTTTGATTGTTTTTTCCTTCGTTACTTTCATCATCTTGTCTTGCTCCACAATTAGGACAATATTTATATTCTTTATCTATTTCCACATAGCAATTTTTACATTGTCTTTTATCTCTTAATTCCAAACATTGTTCTAATAAGTCTTCTATCTCATCACTTATAACATCTATTTTTGTACATAATTCTTCTAAGCTTTCTTTTATATCTTCTTTTGCCTCTCCGTCTTCTCTTATATGCTCTTCATAAACTTTTTTACCAATTTCTTCATATAAATCATTTACTTGCGTTCTTAAACTGCTCATTTTTAATTTTAACTTTGTTTCTTTGGCAATTTTACCTGTTTTATCTGCTGTTATTTTATAAGCTTCTGTTGCTTTTTTACCTAACTTATCAAAAAATTCCATTATTTTTCTTCCTTTCCTTTTTTAATAATAGTATGTACAAAAATCGCATTATTTATTTACTCCCATTCGCACTTTTTTTCTTTTGTCATTAATTGTCTAACAGCTTCTTCTGGTTTTAATCCATTATATATAACATTATAAACAGTTTCTGTTATTGGCATATAAATATTATTTATTTTTCCTAACTCATATGCAACGTCTATATTATCTATGCTTTCTATTACCATTCCAACTTCTTTTCTTGCTTCTTCTAAAGTTTTACCTTGTCCTATTAATTTTCCCGCTCTTCTATTTCTACTATGCTCACTAAGACAAGTGACAATTAGGTCTCCTAACCCACTTAATCCATAGAAAGTTTCTTTTTTTCCTCCAAGTTTTGTTCCAAGCCTTGAAATTTCTCCTAACCCTCTTGTTACCAATGCTGCAAAGCTATTATCTCCAAGTCCAATTCCTGCTGCTACTCCTGCACAAAATGCTATTATATTTTTTAGTGCTCCACCTAATTCTACTCCTTTTACATCCTCTGATGTATATACTCTTAATCTTTCTGACATAAATGTGTCTTGAATAAGATGTAATATTTCTTCATCATGTGATGCAATTACTAGTACTGTTGGCACAGCTATTGCAACTTCTTCAGCATGACTTGGCCCCGTAAGTACACCAATTCTTGCTGTAGGTAATTCATCTAATACCACTTCATCTAAAGTTTTTAATGTTTCTTTTTCAAATCCTTTAGAACATATTATAACCGGTTTATCTCCTACATATTCTTTATATTTTACAAATGTTTCCCTTGTGAATTTTGATGGGGTAACATGTAATATAAAATCAGCACCTTCTACTACTGATTTAGTATCTGTATAACATTTTACATTATCAGGAATTACTACTCCTGGTAGAAATTTGCATTTTTTTTCATTATTTATAAGTTCTTTTTCTTCTTCATTAAAAGACCATATTTTTACATTATGATTATTAGAAGCCAAATGAGTTGCAAGTGCAACTCCCCAGCTTCCACTTCCTATGATTGCTATATTTTTCATTATTCCATATCTCTCCTTTGTTTAATATATGCTATAATTCCTATTACTATTATTACAATAAGTACAAGTAACAATAATTTTACTAAAAATGGTATAAATTCTGTTTTTCTTTGTTCTACAGTATTTTTTTCATAATTATACTCAATTTTGCATACTCCATTATGTATCTCAAAATTATCAATATAAGCAATATTATCTTTGTTTGCATTTTTTATTCTGTATTTCATATCTATTTTTCCATAATCTGAAAGAATATCAAATTCATAATTTCCACTGTTATCTGGTGTTAGAAGAATTTGTACATATTCTACTCCATCTTCTTCATATAATTCATTTTGTACATCACCTTTATTTACATGTATACTTGGTATATCATTATCTTTTAAAGTTTTTGCGCCATTATATTCTATATTTAAATTATCTTTTTTGATTGCAAATAAAATATAATCTTTTGGAAGTAATAAATATAAATCAAAACCTTCTGTTACATCAAGAGCTTTAAATTCCAAAGTATAAGTATCTCCTTTAGCATAACTAAAATTTAATAATATCCCTCCAATTATCATTATTAAAATGCTTAATATTGTAATCAATCTTTTCATTTGTTTCTTCTCCCCTTCTTTACCTTTTAAAACTCACTTTATTTTCTGTACCATTTAAAATTCTTTTTATATTACTTCTATGATTAAACAATACTATTACAGCTAATATTACACTATATATAAAATATACACTTCCAGATTTTCCTTCAGTTAAAACTGTATAATGATCATTTATAAATAATGTAAGTATTGGAAATAGTACTGCTGCTGCGCATGAACCTACTGAAACCATTCTTGTTAAAATCATTAGTACTAATGCAAATACTAAACAAATTAGTCCTATTTGCCAATTGCTAAGCAACAATACTCCAAGTGATGTTGCAACTCCTTTTCCTCCTTTAAATCCAAAGAATACTGGGAAAGTATGTCCTAATATTACTGCAACACCTGCTATTTGCACTAACAATTCTTTGTTAACATCTGGTATATTTCCAAGAAGTATTGCTATTCCTATTGACACAACACCTTTTAATATATCACATACAAGAGTTATTGCAGCTGCCTTTTTTCCTACTGTACGAAGCATATTAGTTGTCCCTGCATTACCGCTTCCTTTTTCTCTTACATCGAATCCCGCAATTTTTTTGCTAAATATTACTGAAAAATTTACACTTCCTATTGCATATGCAATTATTGCCATAATTATATATACGACCATCTAAAATCCCTCCTTCTCTGCCTCTTTGTCTGATTTTTCTCTTGCGATAATTCTTATTGGTGTTCCTTCCATTCCAAATTCTTTCCTTATTTGATTTACTAAATATCTTTCGTAAGAAAAATGGAATAGTTTTTTATCATTTACAAATACAACAAATGTTGGTGGCTTTGTTGATACTTGTGTTCCATAATATATTCTTAGTCTTCTTCCTTTATCAGAAGGTGGTTGTACTATTGCAATTGCTTCGTTTATTACTTGATTTAATACAGATGTAGTTATTCTCAATGAATTTTGCTCTGCTACATGGTTTATTAAATCAAATAATTTATTTACTCTTTGCCCTGTTAATGCAGATATAAATATTATTGGCGCATATGATAGATATTTTAATTTTTGATATATATCTTTTTTATAGTTTTCTAAGGTTCCTGTTTCTTTTTCCACTGCATCCCATTTATTAACAACAATTATTACACCTTTTCCAGCTTCATGTGCTTCTCCTGCAATTTTTGCATCTTGATCTGTTACACCCTCTACAGCATCTATCATCATTAAACATACATCTGCTCTTTCTATTGCTAAAAGAGTTCTCATAATACTATATTTTTCTATTGACTCTTTTATTTTACTCTTTTTTCTTACTCCTGCTGTATCTATTAAAACATATTTTCCTTTTTCATTTTCAAATTCTGAATCTATTGCATCTCTTGTTGTTCCTGCTATATCACTAACTATTGCTCTATTTTCTCCTAATATTTTATTTATTAATGAAGATTTACCTACATTAGGCTTTCCTATTACTGCAACTTTTATCTTGTCCTCATCATTTTCATTTTCATCACTTTTAGGAAACTTATCATATATTGCATCTAATACATCTCCTATCCCTATAGCATTTGTTGCTGAAATTGGATAAGGTTCTCCTATTCCTAAATTATAAAACTCATATATTTCGTCTTTATCTTTTTCTATATTATCTGCTTTATTACAAACTAAAACTATTGGTTTTCCTGACTTTTTAAGCATTAAAGCTATTTCTTTATCTGCTGCAGTTACTCCTTGCCTTATATCTGTTAAAAATATTATTACATCTGCCATAGCTATTGCTAAATTTGCTTGCTCTCTCATTTGAAAAAGTATTATATCATTAGAGTATGGCTCTATTCCCCCAGTATCTATTAAAGTAAAATCTCTTCCTCTCCAATTTGTTTCTGCATAAATTCTATCCCTTGTTACTCCAGGAGTATCTTGTACTATTGATATTCTTGAACCAGCCAAATAATTAAAAAATGTTGATTTACCTACATTTGGCTTTCCTATTAAAGCTACTATTGGTTTTGACATTATTTTTTTCCTTTCTTTTTTATATGTGTATAGTATATCAAAAATAAAATAAAATAACAAGAAAAAAGTAAAATTTTGAAATACTATTATATTATTTCAAAACTTTACTTTTATAAATCATTTATTTTCTAGTTTTTATTAAACTTTTATACAACCACCAATAACTTTTCCTTTATTTTGTTTTGGTAAAACAGATGCTCCTCCTGATAATACTATCATGTCTCCTTGCTCTAATAATCCTCTTTCTTTTAGATTTTCTATACCTGCATTAATTGTATCTTCTATTGAATTTTTTCCTTCTATTAATACTGGTAATGTACCAAATACTAATGATAATTGATTATATGTTTTTTTGTCATCTGTGATTGCGAAAATTGGACAAGCTGGTGCTAGTGCTGCTAATTTTACAATTGAATCACCTTTATGAGTATATGCTACTATTGCATCTGCTTGTATTTGTTCTGCTGTTACACAAGTTGTATAAGCAAAGGCATGTTCAACACTTTTCTTTGTATGGTCAAAACTTCTTTTATAAAATCTTTTCCAGTATTTTATTGAAGCTTCTACTGATTTTGAAATCTTTGACATTGCTTTTATACATTCAATTGGGTATTTACCCATAGCACATTCTCCTGAAAGCATTATATCACTTGTTACATCATATACAGCATTTGCTACGTCACTTACTTCTGCTCTAGTTGGTCTAGGATTTGTTGTCATTGACTCTAGCATTTGTGTTGCTGTTACTACTGGTTTTCCTACTTTATTACATTTTTTAATTATTCTTTTTTGATAAACTGGAACCATTTCCATTGGAACTTCTACGCCTAAGTCACCACGTGCTACCATTATTCCATCAGAAACTTCTAGTATTTCGTCAAAGTTTTCGATACCTTCTTGACTCTCTATTTTAGAAATGATTTTGATTCTTTCTCCACCATTATCGTCTAATAATTTTCTCATTTCTCTTACATCATCTGCTCTTCTTACAAAAGAAGCTGCAATATAATCAAAATCTGCTTTTACTCCATTAATTAAATCTGCTCTATCTTTTTCTGATATAAATGGTAATTCTAATTTTACTCCTGGGATATTTACAGTTTTTCTACTTCCTAATCTTCCAGTATTTAAAGCTTTACAAATAATATCTTTACCTTTTATCTCTGTTACTTCAAATTCTATAGCTCCATCATCTACTAATATTCTTGATCCTACTTTTACATCTTTATATAGTTCTTTATAAGTAAGAGTTGTTTTTTCATTATTTCCTATTATATCTTCATTTACAAATGTAAATGTTTGTCCTTCATTAATAACTACTTTTTCATCTCCAGATTCTAATACACCTGTTCTTATTTCTGGTCCTTTTGTATCTAACATTAATGCTACTGGTCTATTGAATTTTTCTCTTACTTTTTTTATTGTCTCTATTTTATCTTTATTTTCTTCATATCCTCCATGAGAAAAATTGATTCTAGTTACATTTAACCCTGTATTCATTAAATGTTCTAGTGTTATACCTTTTTCACTTGCTGGTCCTATTGTTCCGATAATTTTTGTTTTTCTAAAAACTACTTTCATTTTTATTCCTCCCTATAACTTTTTACACCAAATTGTATTATATCATAGTTTTGACAAATTTCAAGCTTTTTTTTTACATTTTTAGCAATATATTTTAATATATTATATTCTAATAAATTTATTTTGCCTGCTATTATTTATTACCGTATATATTTAAAATTATTTCCATTATCGTAAAATATATTCAAAAAATAACCTTAACAACTCTTTTCTTTAAAATTGTTAAGGTCTATTTTCACATTATCATTCTACTTCAATTATTGCATGTAAGTGCTTTTCATCTTCAGATTGTATTACAACAATATTTTTATTATCTTTTTTAGTATACTTACAAATTACTGTATCTCCAAGTTTTATCTCTGTTTTATACATAATTCTAACATTATCAAAAGGTCTACTTTCGTATACATCTTCTGGTAATGCTTCATATGCTAAATCTAAATAATATAAATTATGCATATGCTTATTTATATCAATATCTTTTCTAATTACTGTATATTTTATACTTGAAATAAAATTTTCTGGCATTTTTAATCTATCTAACTTCTCTCCTGGGAACACTTCTTTTTCTTCTGTATTATAACTACTAATTACTTCTTCTGTTATTTTTGATATTTTCCTTTCTTCTATATTTACTAAGGTCCATTTTGAAGTTGCAATAGCACAAAGATTTCTATTTTCATCATATATTTCATAATCACGATATGTAAAGAATCTATTTCCTACTCTTGCCCAAGTATGAACCTCTAAAGTTTGTCCATATTTAGGTCTATTTAAAACTTTAAGTTTCCAATCTAATAGTATCCAAGTTAATTTTTTAATCGGATTATCATTAGAACCATATCCTGCAACATCTGAATGATATCCTCCTATATTTTCCAACATTTTAAGTATTGCTATATTTTTTATCAGATTATCTTTTCCTATATCTGTTAATCCCATTTTAAAATTCTCTTTAAAAATCATTTTGTTACCTCTTTCCTGCCTTTATTAATATCCTGGTTTCTTTAATAATTTAAACATATTCTTTTTATATTCTTCTACCCCTGGTTGGTTAAATGGATTTACTCCTAATATACTTCCTGACACGCTACATGCTTTTTCAAAAAAGTATATTAATTCTCCTAAATTCTCTTCATCTAATTTATTTATTTTTATCATGATATTTGGAACATCTCCTGATACATGTGCTTTTATTGTTCCTTCCATCGCTTTTTTATTTACAAAATCCAATGTTTTCCCTGCTAAGTAATTTAGACCATCTAAGTTATCATCATCTGGATTTATTGTTAAATCCGAATTTGGATTTTCAATAGACACAACTGTTTCAAATAGATTTCTTCTTCCTTGTTGTATATATTGTCCCATTGAATGTAAGTCTGTTGTATTATCTACTCCCGTTGGGAATATCCCTTTATTATCTTTTCCTTCACTTTCTCCAAATAACTGCTTCCACCATTCTGTAAAGTAATGCATTTTAGGCTCATAATTTACCAATATTTCTATATTTTTCTTTTGTTTATATAATATATTTCTTGCTACTGCATATTGATAACATTCGTTGTATTTTAAATTACTATCATTGAACCTTTCTTGTGCTATTCTTGCACCTTCCATTAATTTATCTATATCTATTCCTGCTACAGCTATTGGAAGTAATCCTACCGCTGTTAATACTGAGTATCTTCCTCCTACATTATCTGGAACTACAAATTCTTCATATCCTTCATTATCAGCAAGTGTTTTTAATGCTCCTTTTTTCTTATCTGTTGTTGCATATATTCTGCTTCTTGCTTCATCTATTCCGTATTTATTTTCTAATATTTCTCTAAATACCCTAAATGCAATTGCAGGCTCTGTTGTTGTTCCTGATTTTGATATTACATTTATAGAAAAATCTTTATTTGCAACATATTCTATTAATTCGTTCATATAATTTGGACTTAAGTTATTTCCTACATATAATATCTGTGGACGTTTTCTTTGTCTTGCTGGAAGTAAATTATTAAATGAGCTTGTTAATGACTCTATTACCGCTCTTGCTCCTAAATATGAACCGCCTATTCCTATTACTAATAACACATCAGATTCTTTTTTTATTTTTTTTGCTGCTTTTTTTATTCTTTTAAATTCATCTTTATCATAGCTTGTTGGTAGTTCTAACCATCCTACAAAATCTTTTTCATCATTTGCTCTTCTATGTAAATCTTTATGTATATTTTCTACTTGCTCCTTATATTCCATTATACTTTTCTTCGTTATTCCACTATTTTTTAAGTCTAAACTAATTTCTGCCATATATACCACCTCTACTTTCTTAAAATTTTCCAGTTACATTATATACAAGTAGTTTTTACAATTCAAGTTTTTAAGAAAAGTTATTAAACTTTTTATGCTGTTTTTTAGGACGGGGTCAAAAAACAGCACCTATTGTATTACCTCATGCATTACTGCTGCCAGATATTTCATGCTTGTTAAACATTGCTCCAATGTATTCCCTGTCGCCCCAACTTCGATTATACTTGCATATTTTCCTGTATGTTGATTATATCTTGACTTTGTAAGCATCATTGTCTTAAATAAACCTGGATACATTTCTTCTGCTTTTGACTGTACCTTTATTGCAAATTTTAAATTTTCTCTCCAGTTTGGATGCCATAGTCCTCCATTATCTGTTCCTATTACAAACATTAATTGTGCAGCTTCCTCATCTCCTATTTTTACTGTTGGCGCATAATCACTTCTAGAACCAATTGCATCTCTATGCACATCTATTATAATATCACTAGGTGTTGTTTTTAATATATTTTCTACTGTTTTTAATGAACGTGTATATGAACCATTATATGCTGGATAATCATGATAATCTGTATTATGTACTACATTATAGTTATATTGTTTTAAATAGGTTTCTAACTCTGTTCCTACTCTTGTTACTGTGTAATTCAAATCTGTTGTTCTAAAATTTCCTGTTTGTGTATATGGATATTTTTCACTTGGCGTGTAACTCTCACAACTATGTGTATGAAATAATATTATATTTTTATTGTCAATTGTAAGATTACTTGTGTCAAACATATCTTCCGTTATTTGATAATCTGTTTCATTTTTTATCTTTACATTTCCAATTTGGCTATTACTTCCATCACTTATAGGATTTGGAGTTATTACTTCTGTTGGTACCCCTGCAGCTGCTACTGTTTCATTTTGTTTTTCCTCGTTATTTTCTTTATTTTCCTCTTCATTTGAATTATTACTTTCTTCTGTTTCTTTTACTTCTTCTATATTTTCCATTCCATTAATAGAACTTATTTGTATTCCCAACATTGCTTGTAAAATATTTTTATTTTCTGCATTTCCATCATCTTCTTTTGCTATATTTTTATATTCTTCGTTTATATTTGAAATAGCAGGAATTGTTTGATCTAACGCATGTAGCATACTATTTTCTGTAAAAAAACTTATTCCTTTTTCTAATTTTCCAATTATCTTATTACTACCGTCATTAGTAGTTTCATTATTTTTTCCTAATCCCTTGCTTACAAATATAACCACTAATCCAGTTAATAATATGCCAGCCAAATATTTTATTATATCTTTCATCTTTAATACTGTAACATTAAACATATTTTTCTCCTTATCTTACGTTATCATAACTATATATATTCAAGAAACCAAAAAATATGTTTAAAATACTTTTTGTTTTAAAGCAAAAAAAATTCGGCCTATCGCCGAACTTTTTTCTCTTATACTTTTCTCCAAAACCAATCTAAGCTGTTGTCAAGACTTTTCTTTCCTAATGCTTTTGTTTCTATATCATCTACCCATAGATATGCAAAGAATGAAATAAATACAAATACAAAGTCTATGATAATACATCTAGAAAATGTTGATATCATATATCTATATTCTTCAGATAATGTTGCAACTTGTGCAACATGCACAATTAATAATATAAGATATATAAATAAAGGTATTGCCGCTATCATACTCTTTTTTAATTCTTGAGCTAAGAATATTAATAATACAGTAGCTGCAAGCATTAATAATAGCGTTATTGGGTTTGATATATCAAATATAAACATTTTCTCCCCTCCGTTTTCTTTTGTTTTCCTATTTAACTATAACATTAATTGTTATATTTATCAATATTTTTTTATTACGTTTATGTTACATTTTCATTACATTTTTATTCAACATTTCATTTTAACTTTTTCTCTATTAAATCTGCTATTTCTTGTGCCTTTTTAGTTATATATTCTTGGTCTTCTCCTTCTATCATAACCCTAACTAATGGTTCTGTTCCTGATGCTCTAATTAATACTCTTCCGTTTCCTGCAAATTCTTTTTCTAGTTTTTCTATTGCTTCTTTTATTTCTGGATCTTTGTCATAATCATATTTTTTGTCTGAATTTACTTTTGCATTTATTAACACTTGTGGATATAGCTTTACAATACTTGCTAGTTCTGAAGCTTTTTTACCTTCTTCTAGAATTGATTTTATTAACATTAAAGACGTTAATATTCCATCTCCTGTTGGATTATAATCAAGTAATATAATATGTCCTGATTGTTCTCCACCTAAGTTAAATCCATCTTTTAACATTTCCTCTAGAACATATCTGTCTCCAACTTTGGTTTGTAATAATTCTAGTCCATTATCTCTTGCATATTTATTTAGTCCTAGGTTACTCATTACTGTTGCAACTATTGTATCTTTGTTTAGTTTTCCTTTTTTTCTTAAATTTTGAGATATTATTGCTAAAAGTTTATCTCCATCTATTTCATTTCCTTTTTCATCAACAGCTAAACACCTATCTCCATCTCCGTCATATGCAACTCCTAAGCTTAGTCCATTTTCTACCACATATTTCTTCAAAGCATCTAAATGTGTAGAACCACAATTATCATTAATATTTACTCCATTTGGATGATTATTTATTATTTTATATTTTATACCTAAAACTTTAAATACTTTTTCAGCTACAACTGATGTTGCTCCATTTGCTGTATCTAATGCTACAACAAAATCATCTCTATTATATTTTGCAATATCATCATCAAAGTTTTTTCTAAAGAAATATACGTATTCATCTAACAAATCTAAAGCGTATTCTGATACTCCTATTTTATCATTTACTGCTTTTAATTCATCTAACTTTCCTGATTCCATTACTTCTTCTATTTCTTCTTCCAAACTATCTGGTATTTTCATTCCTTTATTACTAAAATATTTTATCCCATTAAATTCGTATGTATTATGTGATGCTGAAATTACAACACTTGCATCTGCATTTAATTTTCTTGTCAAATATGCTACTGCTGGTGTTGGTATTACTCCTAATAGTTTAACATTTGCTCCATAACTTAAAAATCCAGCTACCATTGCACTTTCTATTAATGTGCCTGATATACGTGTATCTCTTCCAATTAGAATTACAGGTGTATGGTCTGAATGCTTTGATAACACATATGCTCCTGCCTTTGCCACCTTATAAACTAATTCTGGTGTTAATTCTGTGTTAGCTATCCTTCTAATACCATCTGTTCCAAAATATTTTCTCATAAAATTACTTCCTTCCTACATAAACACTATTTACTTTTTTTAGGTTTCATTATACTTTTTATTTTTCCTAAAACATCATCTTTGGCTATCATCATTTTTTCTTTAAAGTTTAATTTCATCATATGTGGTGTGTCTATATCTATTCTTTTGTTATGTATTACTAAATTTGGATTTGTTGTTGTTAGCTCTTCTAACTTTTCTTCTCCTATTAATTCATTTAGCTCTGATAATATTTGTGGTATTTTAGGATATATTGTATTTTGCCTATGTACATCTGATCCAAGCAAATGTATCATATTTCCTTCAAAGAATTTTCTTACTATCATTTGGGCTTTTTTACCATATTGGCCTATTATACTTCCATAATTTGCTTGCATTAAAACTCCCTTTTCTACTAAGTCATATACAAGCTCTGGCTCTCTTTGTACAAAACTATATCTTTCTGGATGTGCTAAAATTGGTACTAATTTATATTGTTGCATTTCATATATTATATCATATAAATTAAGTGGCTCGGCATTTAATGGTAATTCAAATAATACATAACTTGTGTCGTTTATTGTTGATGCTTTTCTTTCTTCTAGCAATTTTATAATATTATCTGACATGTATATTTCATTTCCTATAAATAAATTTATATCTAAATTTTTTGCCTCTAAATTTTCCTTTATTGCTTTTATCCATACTTCTCTTTCTGGTACATTTGTTTCATAATATCCTTCCATATAGTGCGAGGTTGATACTATTGCATCAAACCCCACATTTTTTGCTTCTCTTATCAAATTAAATGTCTCTTCTATACTTCTTGAACCATCGTCTATATTTGGTAATATATGTGAATGTATGTCTATCATTATTTTCTCCTTCTGTTAAAACTTCAATTTTTATCTCAATTTTTTCTTTTCTTCATCTAAATATTGATTCATTTGGTTTAATATTTCTGTTGTTTTTTCCATAGAAACTTCATCTGCATTTTCTATTTTTATATTTCTTTGTAATGCTTTTGGTAATTCTTCGCTTTTTCCCTTATTCCCTTTATTAACATTATTTCTTGTTTTTTCTTGAGGTCTTTTTTCAGAAATATTGTTTCTTTTTTGCATCATATTAGATGCTCTATTGTACATTTCTTGGCTTGAACGTTTTGCCGTTCTAGATCTTGGTTTTGTTTCTGCAAGTGCAGTAGAACCATAATAATATGATTGTTCATATTTTTTTGCATCTACTGGAACCTTATTTACTACTACTCCCGCTATTTTTCCACCTACATTTTTTATATTTTTTATTACTCTTTTCAAATCTTCCTTTTTAGTTGCTTTACTTGCTGTTACTACTATTGTTGAATCTACTATTCTTGTTAAAATTAAAGAGTCTGTTACTAACTGACTTGGTGTTCCATCAAATATTATGATATCACATAGGTCTTTTAATCTTTCCATTAAATCTGTCATCTGGTCTGATACTAATAATTCTGATGGATTTGGTGGTACATTTCCTGCAGATATTACATATAAATTTTCTACATCTGTTTCCTGTATATAATCTGCCAAATCATTTGAAGCTTCTCTATCATCCCAATCTACTCCTGATAAATAATTTGAAAGTCCTGGTCTTGGTGAAACTCCAAATATTGAATATACTCTTCCCTTTCTCATATCTGCATCAACTAATATTACTTTTTTTCCAGCTTGTGCAAATGTTACTGCTAAATTTGATGCTACCCAAGATTTTCCTTCTCCTGGCATAGTTGATGTTACTAATATACTTTTTAATTTTCCTTTTGTTGTCATGAATTGTATATTTGTTCTTAATGTTCTAAAAACTTCTGAAATAGGAGATTTAGGATCTTGTTCTGTGACTAATTCTTTTTTCATTATCTTTTTCCTCCTTTTCTCTTTTGTATTGCATTTTCATATACTGGAATTGATGCAAGTACTGGTAATTTAAAGTCTTTTTCTATATCTTCTGCTGTTTTTATAGTTGTGTCTAACATATTAGCAACTAATACATATATTACAGCCACTACTAAACCAATAAACGCAAATATTATTACATCTCTTTTATGATTTATATTAGATGGCGTATTATTAATTTCTGCTTCATCTACTACATGAACATTATTTATATTATAAATTTCTGCAACTTTATTTGTAAATACTTTTGCTATTTCATTTGCTATATCTGCAGAGTTCTTAGCATTATTTGTTGTTACTGATATTTCTATAACTTCAGTATCTTCAACTGAACTTACTGATACATTATTTCTTAAACTTTCCCATGATATATCCATACCAAGATTTGATATAACTTGGCTTAATACGTCTTTACTTCTAACTAGTACACTATATGTTGAGACTAATTTAGAGTTTAGTGTTATATCTGTTGTTGTAATTGAATTTGTTGTTTCTCCTCCACTGCTTTCTGATCCAGCAAGTAGCAATGTTGTTGATGAAGTATATTTAGGTGTTGTAAATCCTACTGTATATATTACTCCTAATGCTATAAATATTAATACTATTAATATTATATGTACTTTCTTACTCCAAAAAATATTAAATAATTCTTTTAAATCTAATTCTTCCATATTTCCTCCCCATATTTATTTCGGTAGTGTGAAAACTTTATAAGCTTCCAACTACTTTTTTATTTATTTTTAAGTCTTTTTCGACTTTTTTATTTTTTA
>CALXFI010000029.1 GCA_944387535.1 uncultured Clostridia bacterium
AAGAAAATAAAAAAATGTTTATGATACCAAGAGGATTTGCACATGGATTTTTAGTATTATCAGATGAAGCAGAATTTACATATAAATGTGATGATATTTATAATCCAAGTGCAGAAGGCGGATTAGCATGGAATGATAAAGATGTAGCAATAGAATGGCCTTTTGGAGATATGAAACCAGAAGATTTAATAACATCAGAAAAAGATGCAAAATGGCCAAGCTTAGAAGAATTAAAGAAAACAGATTTATTTAAAAATTTATAATTGAAAAGGAGAGTAAAAAATGAGTAAAAATGTATTAGTAACAGGAGCAGCAGGTTTCATAGGAGCAAACTTTGCAGAATATTTTGTAAATAAACATCCAGACTATAATATAATAGTTGTAGACAAATTAACATATGCAGGAAATATGGATAATTTAAGAAATGTAATTGATAAAATAACATTTGTACAAGCAGACATATGCGATTTTGAAAAAATGAAAGAAGTATTTGATGAATATGATATAAATGGAGTAATTCACTTTGCAGCAGAATCACATGTTGATAATAGTATAAAAACACCATTTGTATTTACAAAAACAAATGTACTTGGAACACATACATTATTAGAAACAGCAAAACAAAAATGGGGAGAAGGTTCTGAAAACAAATTTGTACATATATCTACAGATGAAGTTTATGGTGCATTAGGAGAAGAAGGATATTTCACAGAGAAGTCTCCAATACAGCCAAGCAGCCCATATTCAGCATCAAAAGCAAGTTCAGACTTAATAGCATTTGCATATCACACAACATATAAAATGAATGTAAATGTAACGAACTGTTCAAATAATTATGGACCATATCAACATAATGAAAAATTAATACCACATATGATTAAATTAGCTTTAAATGATCAAAAATTACCTGTATATGGAACAGGAAAAAATATAAGAGATTGGTTATATGTAGAAGATCACTGTGAAGCAATAGATTTAGTTTTCCATAAAGGAGTAGCAGGAGAAAGATACAATATTGGAGGACATAATGAAAAGAGAAATATAGATATTGTAAAATTAATATTAAAGAGATTAGGAAAATCAGAGGATTTAATCGAATATGTAGAAGATAGAAAAGGACATGATTATAGATATGCAATAGATCCAACTAAAATTAAAAATGAACTTGGTTGGTATCCAAAAACAAAATTTGAAGATGGAATTGTAAAAACAATTGACTGGTATATAGCAAATCCAGAATGGTTAAAATAGTTTAAAAAACCTATGCATATTTGCATAGGTTTTAAAGGAACAAAGATGTAATGCGAAAATGGAGGAACTAAAAAATGAAAAAAATAAGTATAATAATACCTGCATACAATGAAGAAGAATCTTTGCCACTATTATATGATAGATTAAAAGATTTAATGGAAAAAATGAATAATTATGAATTTGAGATACTTTTTGTAAATGACGGAAGTAAAGATAAAACAATAGAAATAATTAAAGATTTAAGAAGTAAGGATGAAAGAGTATCTTATGTGGATTTTTCAAGAAACTTTGGAAAAGAAATTGCAATGATAGCAGGTCTAGATTATGCAACAGGAGATTGTGTTGTATTTATGGATGCAGACCTTCAAGATCCTCCAGAATTAATCCCAGAACTTGTGAAGTACTGGGAGGAAGGATATGACGATGTATATGCTAAAAGACGTTCAAGAAAAGGGGAAACATGGCTTAAAAAATTCACATCTAAAATGTACTATAGAATATTACAACATTTAACTAATGTAGAAATACAAATAGATACAGGAGATTTTAGATTATTAGATAGAAGATGTGTAAATGCACTAAAAAAATTAAGGGAAACAGATAGAAATACAAAGTCAATGTTTAGCTGGATAGGATATAAGAAAAAAGCAGTTTTATATGATAGAGATGAAAGAGTGGCAGGAAAAACTAAATGGAATTATAGAAAATTAATAGATTTAGCAATAGATGGAATAACATCATTTACAACATCACCACTAAGAATTTCTACATACATATCTATACCTACATTTATAGTTTTATTTATATATTTTGTTTATGTTATAGCAAAATGTTTTGTAGTTCATGAGGCAATACAAGCATATCAAGCAATAATATTATTAATATTATTCTTCTCAGGAGTACAAATACTATTATTTGGTATAATAGGAGAATATTTAGGCAGAATATTTAATGAAACAAAAAATAGACCTTTGTATTTAGTGAACGAATATAATGGAAAAAAAGAGATGAATGATGAAAAATAGATTAATATAATTAACTTATAGAAATGTTGGAATATTTAATGATTTTATAAGGGAAGAGTAGAAAATATGAAACAATTAGACAAATTAAAAGAAGTAGATTGGAAACATTTAAAGTGGAAAGACATTAAAGATTTATATGTAGAATTCAAAGAAATAATAAACTACTTAGTTTTTGGCGGATTAGCTATGGTTGTTAATTTTGTATCATATTTTATATTTGCAAGGCTACTTCATATAGATGAAGTAATAAGTAGTGGACTATCTTGGTTTTGTTCAGTACTATTTGCATATATAACAAATAAACTATTTGTATTTGATAGCAAAACAACAACTAAAAAAGAATTGATAAAAGAAGCAATATCATTTTTCTTAGCAAGAGTAGTTTCAGGAATTTTATGTGATGTTGGAACATTTGCATTAATGGTAAAAGTATTACATATAAATGATATTATTTCAAAGGTAGTAACACAAGTAATGGTTGTTATAATGAATTATGTATTTAGTAAATTTATAGTATTTAAAAAGAAAAAGGAAGAAGTATATAATAAATAATTAAAATATAAAGCTTATTAAAAATAGAAGAAATAATTATTTTATTCTTCTATTTTTTCTTGTATTTTCATTGACAATGGATATTAAATGTAGTAGAGTTAAGGTATAGCCTTGTTATTTAGGTTAAAATAGTTTTGGAAGCAGACAACTTAAGGAGCGACAAAATGGATAAGATTATTCGTGTTACAACATCTCCTAAGCAGGAGGTGGAGGTAGGAAAAACGTTTCGGGTAATGCTGGAAATCTCAAATACATATGGGTGGATTGGAAACGTACAGGTTTTGTTCAATCAGTATGGTGAAGCTCCGTCCATTGTTAAACAAATGATAAAGGAAGAAGAAAATGATGATACTATCAAGTATTGTGCTGAAGTACAGTTCAATCGACTTGGTAACTATTTCTTCTTTTTTTCTTTGGAGATTAACGGCGAAACTAAGGCTATTAAGATTAGTCGAAAGACTAACCAGCCTGCACTTATGTATGCATGGGACGAATCTCCTTATTGGAGGGAGTTAGTAATTCAGCAAGGATTTGAAGTCCCAGAATGGTCAAAAGATGCAATTGCGTATCAACTTTTTGTTGACAGATTTTGTAATGGAGGAGATAAAAAAGGAAAGCAAGAAGGACGTAAGTATCGTGTGTGGGGAGATTTCCCTGATTGGCACAGAAATAGTAGTGGACATTTTCACAACAATGATTTCTTCTGTGGAAACATAGAAGGGATTTGTGAGAGACTAAACTATCTTAAGAGTTTGGCTGTCACCATTGTCTATCTTTCACCTATTACAGAAAGCTTGTATAGGTATGAAAGGTATGCTTCTACCAATCATATGGAAATTGATCCAGATGCCGGCACTTTTGAAGATTTGGATAAGCTGCATAAAAAGGCAAACGAAATGGGAATGTATATTATCCTAGATATTGCTTTTAATCACTGTAGTAGTGATAATCCAATCTTCAAGGAAGCGATGAGAAATCCAAATTCCAAGTATCGGGATTGGTTCTACATCAATGGCAGTAGCTATAATTGTTGGTATGGTTTTCCAGATATGCCAATCTTCAACCAACAAAGTAGAGGTTACCAAGATTATGTCTATGGCAAAGACGGTGTGGTCGCTAAATTTGCACCATATGTTGATGGCTTTAGGCTAGACCTTGCAAGTGAACTTCAGTCGTTTGTGCTTGAAGGAATCCGAAATTGTGCAAACCAATATGGTAAGCATTTGATTTTGGGTGAATACTGGTATAAGGTTCCAATTGAAATCTTAGGCAAGGGTTTGGATTGCCCAACAAACTATCCTTTTACAGATGCAATTCTAAAGTTTGTTGCATTTGGAAGAGGAGCAGACTTTGTAGGCAAACTCTACGATGTTTTGGAGAGCTATCCTCAAAATACCATTGATACCATGTTCAATTCTCTTGATACACATGACATGATGAGAGCAATTACAATTCTTTCTTTGAAATGTGTTAGAGATGAACCGGACAGGATCTGGGAAATTGATAAGGAAGGCTCAAGGTGGCATGTCGGAGACAGATTCCTTACCGATGAATTCAGACAATTTGAGTTTGATAATGACAAACTTAGGGGTGAAGATTATGAGCAAGCTGTAAGAAGACTTAAAGTGGCTGTCATTTTGCAGTACTTCTTGCCTGGTATTCCTTGTATCTATTACGGAACAGAAGTAGGTGTATATGGATTTAAAGATCCATTTAACCGAAAGTGCTTCCCTTGGAAAGAAGAAGACCAGGATAAAAAACTGCTTTGTTACTTCCAAGAAATTGGTGAGTTTAGAAAGCAGTATCAAGGAGCAGGAAGTAGCTTTGAAGTACTGTATGCAGACAATGATGTTTTCATCTTCCGGAGGAAGAATGGGAAAAATTCAGTGTTTGTTGCAGTAAACAGGGGAGAACAAAGACGATATGTTGATGTCCCTGAAGACTTCAAGCATAGCAGTAAGACATTCACTTTGAATGCTAATACGGACCAGAACTATTTGGAGCCGTATGGAGGGATGATTATCCTGAAGTAAGCTTTATAGGAGAGAAGATAATATGTCTTCTCTCCTTTTATCTTATTAAAAAACTTTACAATAACATAAGTTATGGTATAATGAAAAAAATAAATGTAAACGGGAGATAAAAATGAAAAAACATATAGAAGAAAATTATAAGTGTTACTTAATAATAATATTTATTGCAATAATTATAACATCAGGACTATTAATAAATGGATTACCAGATGGTCATGATGTAGATGCACATATGGCAAGAGCAGTAGGAACGGGAAAAGCCTTAAGCGAAGGACAATTTCCTCCATTAGTAACATCGAATTTTGCAAATGGGTTTGGATATAGTTGGAATATATTTTACCCGCCACTTGCAACATATTTAATGGCAATATTGAAAATATTTGTATCAACATATGTAAGTTCATTAAAGCAGTTAATTATAATATTTGTTATAATAGCAGGAATAGGGATGTATGAATTACTAAAAGAAATAACAAAGAAAAATAAAATATCTTTGTTAGGTTCAATAATGTATATGTGTGCACCATATGCGTTAGTAAATATTTATACAAGAATGGCTTTAGGTGAAATATCAGCTTATGCATTTTTTCCAATACTATTTTTAGGAATATATAACTTAATAAATGGAAATGGAAAAAACATACATTAATAACAGTAGGTGCAGTGGGAATATTATTATCACATAATATAAGTGCAGTATTTGCAGTGGTATTGTCGGGAATATTTGTGTTATTTAATATAAACAAATTAAAAGATAAAGAAAAAATAAAAAAGATAATAATAAATGCTATATTTATAATACTTATCACAGGATTTTTCTACATAACATTAATACAAACAAAAAATTCAGCAAATTACGCTGTATTTGAATATGGAAAAATGGGAACACTAGAAACATTAAAAGAAAACGCAGTGTATGTATCACAAATATTATTTGGGAAAATGCAATTTGGATTAAGTAATGTACTAAGTGATCCCAATAATGTTGAAAAAGATATGTGTTATCAAATAGGATTGTTTATAATAGTTCCAATATTGTTTACACCATTTATCTTTAAAAACATAAAAAAAGAAACTAGAAAGAATTATATATTAACATTAGCTATAGGACTTTTATCAATATTTGCAGCCACGACATTATTTCCGTATGATAAAATGCCAGAATGGATTTCGTTCATACAATATCCTTGGAGATTTTTGTTTATTGCAACATTTGCACTTACAATAATTGCTGCCATTAATATAGAAAAAGTATTTGAAAAAATAGATATAAAAGAAATAATGTTGTTTACAACAATAATATTAATATATGTGTCACCTTTAATATTAGCAAATAACTTTAATAGTACAATAATAGACGAAAAATATGAAGGAATTGATGAATTAATACCTGGTACAGGAGCTACAACTGCAACAGTATCTCTAGAATATATACCAACAAAAGCATCATTAAACATAGAATATTTAAGAAATAGAAGTCAAGAAGTAGTAATTATAAGTGGAAATATAGAAATAACAGAACAAAACAAAAATGGTTCTAACATGGAAATAAAATATTCAAAAGACCAAGAAAAAGCAAGTATAGAATTACCATATTTATATTATCCAGGATATGAAGTAAAAGTAAATGGAGAAAATACTAATTATTATGAAACCGAAAATGGTTTTATAGGTTTAGATTTAGAAAAAGAAAATAGTGGAGAAATAACAGTAAAATATACAGGAACAACACTTGCAAGAGTAAGTTTTATAATTTCAATAATATCTTTAATAGTATTTATAATCTATAATGTTATATTAATAATAGAAAATAGAAAAGAAAAAAATAAAGAAAAAATAATAGAAATAAATATAGAAAGCAAATAATTAGTATAATAAAAAGAAGTCATATGTAGTATAAAAGAAATTATATATATTATGGCTTCTTTTCAGTTTGGTTAGTATAGAGGTTGTAAAAATAAGGAAAATATAGTATAATAGCCAAAGAGAAAAGAGATATGAAAAAAAGAAGAGAGGAGAAGAAAAAGATGGAGAAAAAGAGAATACTAACAGGAGATAGGCCAACAGGAAGATTACATATAGGACATTACTTTGGATCAATAAAAAAGAGAGTAGAAATGCAAGAAAGCGGATTATATGATCCATATATATTAATTGCAGATGTACAGGCATTAACAGATAACTTTAATAATCCAGAAAAAGTAAGAAAAAATGTAAGGGAAGTAGCAATAGACTATTTATCATGTGGAATAGACCCTGAAAAAACAACAATATATATACAATCAATGATACCAGAAACAGCAGAACTTACAGTGTACTATTCTAATTTAGTAACAATAGCAAGATTACAAAGAAATCCAACAGTAAAAACAGAAATAGCCCAAAAAAGAGATTTGTTTGGAGAAAGTGTAACATATGGTTTTTTGGGATATCCGGTAAGTCAAGCAGCAGATATAACAGCATTTGAAGGAGAACTAGTACCAGTAGGAGAAGATCAATTACCTTTAATAGAACAAGCAAGAGAAATAGTAAGAAAATTTAATAGTATATATGGAGAAGTACTAGTAGAACCACAAGCAGTATTATCTAGTGGAAAAAGAATAAAAGGACTAGACGGAAATGAAAAAATGGGAAAATCACTAGGAAATGCAATATATTTGTCAGATAGTGAAGAGGAAATAACAAAAAAAGTAATGAGTGCCGTAACAGATCCAAATAGAATAAAAAAAGATGATTTAGGAAACCCTGATGTATGTATGGTAGCATATTATCATAAATTATTTAGTACAGATGAAGAAGTAGATACAGTATGCAGTGAATGTAGAGCTGGAAAACGTGGCTGTGTACAATGTAAGAAGCAATTGGCTAAAAACATTGCTGAGGAATTAAAACCAATAAGAGAAAAAAGAGCATATTATGAGGATCATCCAGAAGAAGTAGATAAAATACTAATAGAAGGAACAAAAAAAGCACAAAAAGTAGCAAGAGAAACAATGAAAAAAGTAAAAAAAGCAATGAAGTTAGATTATTTTGAATAATTTCGCATTGGGGACGTTTCCTTTGCGCAAAAAAATTCGCGTTTGGGACACATCTTTAATTAAATAGAGTAAATGCAGGTAAAATGGCTTAAAAAATAAATTTGGAATAACAGAAAGTAGCAAATTAGCACGAGAAGAAGAAAAAATAACTAAGAAAAAAGCACTTGAATCATTTGATAAAAAATAGTAGATACATTTGATGTTGGAACATTTAAAGGTTTACAGGAAATACATAAATATTTGTTTGAAGATATTTATGACTTTGCAGGAAAAATAAGAGATGAAAATATTTCAAAAGGAAATTTTAGTTTTACACCTGTAATGTATTTAAAAGAAGTTCTTAAAAAAGACATAGAAATAAAAGTTTTATAAAAAAATGCATTAACAGATAAAATTAATTATAGAACTTATATATATAAGGAATAGATGCAAGTTATTATTACGAGAGATATTATGAGTATACAATAGAAGAAATTGATAAGATTAATAAATAAATTATAGAAGGAGAAAATATGTTTACAGATTATACAAAAATAATAATTAAATCAGGAGACGGAGGAAATGGAGCAATTGCATTCCATAGAGAAAAATATGTAGCAGCAGGAGGCCCTGATGGCGGAGATGGTGGAAATGGAGGAAATATCTATTTCCAAGTTGATAAAGATAAAAATACATTAATTGATTTTAGATATAACAAAAAGTTTAAAGCAAAAAACGGGGAAAATGGAAGCGGAAATAACTGTAGTGGGAAATATGGTGAAGACCTATATATTAAAGTACCAATAGGAACAGTTGTAAAAGATGCTAAGACCGGAAAAGTAATAGCAGACTTATCTAAGCCGAATCAAGTAGAACTTGTGTTAAAAGGAGGAAGAGGAGGAAGAGGAAATCAACACTTTGCGACCTCAACAAGACAAGTTCCAAGATTTGCAGAAGATGGAGAAAAAGGTGAAGAAAAAGAAGTTATACTAGAATTAAAATTACTTGCAGATGTGGGATTATTAGGCTTTCCAAATGTAGGAAAATCAACGTTTTTGTCAGTTGTAACAGATGCAAAACCTAAAATTGCAAATTATCATTTTACGACATTAGAACCAAATCTTGGGGTTGTAAAAACTAAAGATGGGGATGGATTTGTAATAGCTGATATTCCCGGAATAATAGAAGGTGCAAGTGAAGGCGTAGGACTTGGAATTCAGTTTTTGAGACATGTTGAAAGAACAAGATTACTATTGCATTTCTTAGATGTGTCAGGAGCAGAAGGAAGAGACCCTGTAGAAGATTTTTATACAATAAATAAAGAACTAAATAAATATAGTGAAAAATTAGCTACAAGAAAACAAATAATAGTAGCAAATAAGATAGATGCAATGCAAGATGAAAGTTTGTTAAAAAAAGTAGAAGAGTTAGCTAAAAAAGAAGAACTAGAATTATTTAAAATATCAGCAGCAACAAAACAAGGAGTACAAGAACTGATAGACCATGTATCTAAAGTATTAAAGGAGCTCCCAAAAGAAGATTTAATAGAAGTAGAAGATACAAAAGTATACACATTAGAAGATGAAGATAAAGATAAATGGGAAATCAAGAAAGAAAATGGAGTATTTATTGTAACAGGAAAACCAATACAAAGGTTAATAGGAAGAATAAATATAGAAGATAATGAGTCATTTTATTACTTGCAAAAATCTTTAAGAAATATGGGAGTGGATAGCAAACTAAGAGAGATGGGAGTTTGCGAAGGTGATACTGTCATATTAGAAGATTGGGAGTTTGAATGGGAAAACTAAAATATTTAAAGGAAGGATAATTATATGCAAACAGAAAAAAGAAAAGATTATTTATCATGGGATGAATACTTTATGGCAATTGCAAAATTATCTGCAATGAGAAGTAAAGATCCATCTACACAAGTAGGAGCATGTATTGTAAGTAGTGATAATAGGATATTATCAATAGGGTATAACGGAGCACCTAATGGATTTGATGATGAAGAATTTCCGTGGGCTAGAAAAGGAGATAATCTAGATACAAAATATCCATATGTATGTCATGCAGAGTTAAATGCCATATTAAATTATAGAGGGAGTAAAAAAGATTTAGAAGATGCTAAAATATATGTAGATTTATTTCCTTGTAATGAGTGTGCTAAACTAATTATTCAGTCAGGGATAAAAGAAGTAATTTATTTATCTGATAAGTATTGGGATTCAGATAATAATATAGCATCTAGAAAACTATTTGATATATGCGGTGTAAGGTATAATAAAATTAAATTGGAACAAGAAAGAAAAATAGAAATTGATTTAAATTAAGAGTTAAAAATTAGAGAAGTATTTACTTCTCTAATTTTTTCGACATAAGAATTGCATTTTGGTAATTATAATAATTTTTCCTTTTTCCATTTTGTATAAAGCCAAACTTTTCATAAAGATGAATTGCAATTTCATTTTCTTCATTAACCTCTAAATTTACTTTTTTAATACTCTTATTTTGGGCTTCTAATAATAATCTTTTTAAAAGTAACCTACCAATCCCTTGATTTCTACAATCTTTTTTAGTTACAATATTCATAATTTCAGCTTCATCTAAAATGATTTTTATACCAGCAAAACCAACTATCTCTTGATTACTTTTGGCTACAAAATAAATTGAGTTTTTTGAAGTTAGTTCATCTGTTAAAATAGAATAACTCCAAAAATCATCAAATTTAGAAGCTAATATATCTTTAATATTTTTTAAATCAGATAAATTCATATAATTAATATCAAAATCCATAATATTAAAACTTTATCTCCTTATTTTTTTCTTCTAACTGTCTTTGGGCTTGAGGCTTTTTTAAATATAGTGGTAAAATATCGTTTAATTGTCTGTCAGGAGTTGTAGACTCAATTCCTGATTTATAAAAATCTAAACCAGAAAGCCCTAAATAATACGAATTTAGAAGGTTTTGCTTTGAATTAGCAAAATAACAATAAGGTAATATTTTTTCAATATCAGATTTATAATTATTGCTTCCATCTCCAATAAAATAAATATTACCAGTTTCATTACCATCTTCTAAATAAGTGTTAACAATAGATAAAGCAGTTTTAACACTTTCAGCATCAGGTGTTATTAAAACCTCTAAGCCATCAATAGTTTTTTGATATAAAGCATAATAGCAATTATCATTTTTACAATCAATCATTGAGCAAATTAAAGAATTGTTAGGAATATCATCAAAAAGTTGTCTAGCTAAGCATTCTAAAGAAGTAATACCAACTAAATCTATATTTTTACTATCCCTGAAAGCTTTAACAGTTGCAACTCCAATTCTAATTCCAGTAAAAGAACCGGGGCCGATATCACAGACAATTAAATTAATATCATCTATTGTAAGATTTGTTTTATTTAAAGCATCACTAATCATAGGCATTAAAGTTTCAGAATGACTATTTACAGCGATAGCATCTAATTTACAAACTAATTTAGTGTCCTCTAAAATAGAAACACCACAAACATTGCTAGAAGTATCAATACTTAATATTTTCAATTGAAATCCTCCTTTTATCATCGTCATTTTCATCTTTACTTATTGTTATATGAATATAACTTTTAGGTAGGGCATCTTCAATTAGTTCGCCCCATTCAATCAAACAAATACCTTTATCAAAATATTCATCTCCACCAATTTCATAGAACTCGGAGGAATCAGAAAGCCTATAAACGTCAAAATGGTAAATTGTTGCTTTTTTATTTGCATATTCATTAACAATAGTAAAAGTAGGGCTAGAAATTTCTTTTTCTAGTCCGAAATAAGACAAAAATCCTTCTACAAACTTAGTTTTACCAGAACCGAAGTTCACCAGTTAAAACTACAACAGTCTTGTTATTTAATTTAGATGCAAAATCTTTTGCAAATTTTTTTGTATCATCTTCATTGTTTGATATAAACACTTTAGGGTTACTCATAAAAATCTCCTAAAAATTATAAAAATTATCTTTAAAATATTGATTTAAAGACAACAATATTATATTATAAAAAAACAAAAAAATCAATTCAAAAGGGTTGATAAAAACACAAAAATGTAATATAATTGTAAAGAAACTGTAACGGAAAAGAAATAAAAGAATAGTAAGGATGGTAAAACATGTTTAAATTAGGCTTTGGACAAGATATAGGTATTGATTTAGGAACAGCAACAGTAATTGCTTATGTAAAAGGAAAGGGAATAGTATTAAGAGAACCTTCTGTTGTAGCAGTAGATAACACAACAGGAGAAGTTTTAGCTGTGGGACAAGAAGCAAGAAGGATGCTTGGAAGAACACCAGGAAATATAGTAGCAACAAGACCTTTAAGAGATGGAGTAATATCAGATTATACTGTAACTGAAAAAATGCTAAAATACTTTATAAACAAAGTATGTGGAAAATTTATATTTGCGCCAAGAATAATGATTTGTATTCCATCACGAGTAACAGAAGTAGAAAAAAAAGCAGTAATAGATGCAGCATCACAAGCAGGAGCAAGAAAAGTATATCTAATAGAAGAGCCAATAGCAGCAGCAATAGGAGCAGGAATTGATATATCAAAAGCATGTGGAAATATGGTAGTAGATATTGGTGGAGGAACAACAGATATTGCAGTAATATCATTAGGTGGTTCAGTAGTAAGTACTTCTATTAAAGTTGCAGGAGATAAATTTGATGAATCAATTGTAAAATATATAAAGAAAAAACATAATATAATAATAGGAGAAAGAACAGCAGAAGATTTGAAAATAAATATAGGATGTGTTTATCCAAAAATTCAAGACACAGAAATGCAAATAAGAGGAAGAGATTTAGGAACAGGTCTTCCAAGCACAGTAACAATAAAATCAAGTGAAATGTTAGAAGCTTTAATAGAGCCAGCAATGATGATAGTAGAAGCAGTGCATAGTGTATTGGAAAAAACACCACCAGAACTTGCAGCAGATATTAGTGATAAAGGAATATATATGACAGGTGGAGGAGCACTACTTGATGGTCTAGATAAATTATTACAAGAAAAAACAGGAATAAATGTAATGATAGCACAAGACACGGTATCTTGTGTAGCATTAGGAACAGGAAAAGCATTAGATAATTTAGATGCATTAGATGGAAAACCAAGAAGATAAAAACGTCGCATGGGAAGGCTCTCATGCGATTAAATGTTGTTTTAGAAGGAGTGAAAAATGAAAAAAGTAGCATTTATAACGTTAGGTTGTAAAGTAAATCAATATGAAACAAATGCAATGGCACAAGAATTTTTGAGAAAAGGATATAAAGTAGTAGAACATACTAAAGTAGCAGATATCTATGTAATAAATACATGTACAGTAACAAATATGTCAGATAGAAAATCAAGACAAATGCTAAGAAGAGTAAAAGACTTAAATCCAAGAGCTGTAGTTGTAGCGTGTGGATGTTATGCACAAGTAGCAAAAGGTGAATTAGAAAAAATAGAAGAAGTAGATTTAATACTTGGAAATAATGAAAAAAAGAAAATAGTAGAACTTGTTGAAGAATTTCAAAAGAACAATAGAAAAGAATTGGAAGTAGAAGATGTAATGAACCAAAAAGAATTTGTAGAATTCGGAAGTGTAATATATACAGAAAAAATAAGAGCAGTAATAAAAGTACAAGATGGATGTGATAGATTTTGTTCATATTGTATAATACCATATGCAAGAGGAAGAGTAAGAAGTAGAAAACCAGAAAGCATAATATCAGAAATAAAGAAAATAGCAGAAGAAGGAATAAAAGAGGTAGTAATAACAGGAATACATATAGCATCATATGGAAAAGACTTTAAAAATGAAAATTATAGATTAATAGATTTGTTAGAAGAAATAAATAAAATAGAAGGAATAGAAAGAATAAGACTAGGTTCACTAGAACCATTATTAATAACAGAAGAGTTTGTAAGTAGATTGGTTAAATTAGAAAAAATTTGTCATCATTTTCATTTATCACTTCAAAGTGGATGTGATGAAACACTAAAAAGAATGAATAGAAGATATACAACAGAAGAGTTTAGAAATATAGTAAAATTATTAAGAGAAAACTATAAAGATGTAAATTTAACAACAGATGTAATAGTAGGATTCCCTGGAGAGACAGAAGAAGAATTTAATAGAACATATGAATTCTTAAAAGAGATAAAATTCTATAAGATGCATGTGTTTAAATATTCACAAAGAAAAGGAACAAAAGCAGCAGTAATGAGTGGTCAAATAGACGGAAAGAAAAAAGAAGAAAGAAGCCAAAAATTAATAGAATTATCTAACAAATATGAAAAAGAATATAACGAAACATATGTAGGAAAAGAAGTAGAAGTGTTATGGGAAGAAGAAAAAGAAGGTTTTTATAGAGGACATACTAAAAATTACATGTTAGCATTTGGTAAAATTAAAGGTAGTGAAGAAAATAAAAAAACAGAAGGTAGAAAAATAGAAAATACAGTAACAAAGGCTAAATGTGTAGAAGCAAAACAAGATCATATAATAGTAGAAATGTAACAATGTAATAATATCGTAACAATTATGTAACAAATATTTAATATGAAAATATGAAAAAACATCTTGATAAAATATAAAAAATATAGTATAAATAATTTAAGGAAAATAATGAAAGTGTATAAATCACAAAGGAGGAAGAAAAATGGCAGATTTAGGTGAAGAAAACAAAGTATCAGGAGTATTTGGAGGAGTTGAATTCAATAACAACGAGCAAAATCAAGATGTAAATGTAAATATAGATACAAATACAGATATCGAAAATATTGAGAATGTTGAAGCTGGAACAATAAGAAATACAAATTTACCAGTAAAAACAGGATTTTGGAACAAATTCAAAGCATTCTGGTTACAAGATATTGATTGGAACAAAGAAATTAAACTTGAATTAACACCATATCAACAAAAAGTAGAAGACGAAATAAATGAATTCTTACACCAAGAAATTACATGGGAGAAAGTACATGACTTTTTATTCCAAGAAATTTCATTTGGAAAAAAAGATTAATTTCGCGTTAGGGACGTTTCCTTTGCGTAAAAAAGTTCGCGTTTGGGACACATCTTTAAAATTTAATTTAATAATTTAGTAAAAAAGTATAGCAAAATATTTTTATTTGTGCTATACTTTTTATGCTTATATAGGGGATATGGGGAATAATTTTATAATAAAAAATGAAAGGAGAATAGTTATGCCCCGTATGGCAAGAAAAGCAAGCAACACAAAAGTGTATCACGTTATATTACGTGGAAATGATAAACAAGACATCTTTTTTGATGAGCAAGATTATAAAAAAATTCTGAAAGAGATTGTAAATACAAAAGAAAAATATAAATATGAATTATATGCATATTGTTTAATGACAAATCATGTACATTTAGTAATCTATGATAAAAATGATATGCTTTCTAAAATAATTCAAAGTTTAGCAGTTACATATTCTGCATATTTTTCTAAGAAATATGAAAAAACAGGTCATTTATTTCAAAATAGATTTTTAAGTAAGGAAGTAGAAACAAGCAAATATCTAATGCAAGTTTGTAGATATATTCACCAAAACCCACTAAAAGCAAAAATTTCAACAGTTGATAAGTATAAATGGAGTAGTTTTAAAGAATATATTTATGGAGAAAAAATAATAAGTACAAAAATGTTATTATCATTATTTCGGAAATACCAAACAAGAAGCAATAGAGAATTTTAAAGGCTTTCATAATGTATTAGAAGAAGATATAAATGAAGAGTATGAATATGAATTAGAGAGTAAATTAACAGATGTAGATGTAAAAAATAAAATTGAAAGAATTTTAGATATAAGAAATATAAGTGAGATTTTTAAATATAGTATCGAAATAAGAAATGAAAAAATAAGAGAGTTAAATATTTTAAAAGGAGTATCAAAAGCTCAAATTTCAAGAGTACTGGGAATGAATAAAAGATTGGTACAAAAAATAATGGAAAAATAAAGGAAGGAGGAGGAGATGTGTCCCAAACGCGAAATTTTTTGCGCAAAGGAAACGTCCCCAATGCGAAATGGCGAAAAGTAAGACTGTTTTTGTTTGCAGTGAGTGTGGCTATGAATCTGGTAAATGGTTAGGTAAATGTCCTGCTTGTAATAGTTGGAATAGTTTTTATGAACAAAAAGTTGTAGAGACTAAAAATAATGGATTTTCACAGTCTAATGGAAAGGTAGTAAACCCACAGAGCTTAAATTCTTATGAAGCAAAAGAGACTATAAGAACTCATACAGGTTTTAATGAATTAGATAGAGTTTTAGGTGGAGGACTAGTTAAAGGTTCTTTAGTTTTACTTGGAGGAGAGCCAGGAATTGGTAAGTCTACACTTATTTTACAAATATGTGATAAGATTAAAGACGATGGAAAAGTTTTATATGTTTCTGGAGAAGAGTCTGCAGAGCAAATAAAATTAAGAGCAGATAGGTTAGGAATTAATAATGAAGATATTTTATTTTTAGGAGAAACAAATATTGAACTTGTAAATCAAGCAATTCTAAATGTAAACCCTAAACTTGTTATAATAGATTCTATACAAACTATGTTTTCAGAAGAAATTACGGCGGCAGCTGGAAGTGTGAGCCAAGTAAGAGAAATTACATCTCAGGTTATGAGAGTTTGTAAATCTAAAGGAATTACAACTATTATAATTGGACATGTTACTAAAGAAGGAAATATTGCAGGACCAAGAGTATTAGAACATATGGTAGATACTGTTTTATATTTAGAAGGAGAAAGATATTTTTCTTATAGAATATTAAGAGGTGTAAAAAATAGATTTGGTTCTACTAATGAAATTGGAATGTTTGAAATGCAAGATAAAGGAATGTGTGAAATTACTAATCCATCTGATATTTTAATATCAGAAAGGGATGATAATCCAGCAGGTTCATGTGTAATTGCAACAATGGAAGGAACAAGACCACTTTTAGTTGAGTTACAAGCTTTAACTTCGCAAACTGTATTTGGATATCCAAGAAGAGCAGCAAATGGAATTGATTATAATAGGCTTACCTTATTAATTGCTGTGTTAGAAAAGAAAGCAGGGATGATGCTTAATTCACAAGATGTTTATCTAAATGTTGTAAGTGGACTAAAGGTGAATGAACCAGCAGCAGATTTAGGAATTATGATGGTTACAGCATCTAGCTTTAAGAATGTTCCAATACCAAAAGATATGATAATATTAGGTGAAGTTGGGCTAACTGGTGAAGTAAGAAGGATTAATTTAATTGAAAAAAGACTAAAAGAAGCAGAAAAATTAGGATTTAAAAGTTGTTTAATTCCAGAAAGTAACAAAAAAGACTTGAAAGATAATTATAAATTAGATATAATAGGCATCAGGAATGTTAATGAAGCTATGAAAAAAATTGGCTTAAAATAATTTATTTTAGAAGGGAGAGTTTTAGCTTTGAGAAAAGGCAAAGAGGATAATATAACAGAGATTTTAAAATTAATAGCACCAGGAACTCCCATAAGAGATGGATTAGAAAATATATTAAGAGCAAGAACTCGGAGCTTTATTATTAATAACAGATAGTAATGATGTTTTAAAAGAAGTTGTAGATGGCGGTTTTGTTATTAATGAAGATTATACATCTTCTAAATTATATGAACTAGCTAAAATGGATGGAGCAATAGTTTTAAGTGGAGATTTAAAGAAAATCTTATATGCAAATGCGCAGCTTATTCCATCGCATGAAATTCCTACTTCAGAAACAGGAACAAGACATAGAACTGCTGAAAGAACAGCAAAACAAACAGGTGAACTTGTAATTAGTATTTCACAAAGAAGAAGTATTATTACTGTATTTAAGGGGAATGATAGATATATATTAGAAGATACGGACTCAGTACTAAGTAAAGCAAATCAGGCTATACAAACACTTGAGAAATATAAAAAGGTATTTGATAACAAGCTAAATATATTAAATGAATATGAATTTAATGATATAGTTACTTTAGAAAATGTAATTGTAGCTATTCAAAGAGCAGAAATGGTTATGAAGATTGTAGAAGAAATTCAAAGGCAGATATATGAATTAGGAAGCGATGGAAGACTAGTTAGAATGCAACTAGATGAATTAATAGGTGGATTAGAAAAAGAAGAAACCTTAATAATAAAAGATTACATAGTCCCTGGTAAAGGAAGAAATAAAAGAACTCCAGAAAAAGTAATAGAAAGTTTAGAAAACTTAAGCTATGAAGATATATCTAAAGAGTCTGTTATTGCAAAGCTTTTAGGATATGAAACTTTTGATAATTACGATGAGGTAGGAGTTTATACAAAAGGTTATAGAATTTTAAATAAAATTCCAAGGATGCCAAGCAATATTGTAGAAAATTTAGTGGATTCTTTCAAGTCATTCCAACATATCTTAGCTGCAGATATTGAAAGCTTAGATGAAGTTGATGGAATTGGTGAAGTAAGAGCAAGGACAATAAAACAATCATTAAAAAGAATGCAAGAGCAATTTATTTTTGATAATTTAATTTAGGAGGATTATAACAATGAAAGTATTTAAAAATGTATTATGGATTGTAGTTTTAATATTAATTTTAGCATTAGTAGGAACTGTAGCGTGGGGATATTATAGAAATGCTACTATGGAGGTTAAAAATCCAGTTGCAACAATGGAGGTTGAAAATTATGGAACTGTAAAAATAGAATTATATCCAGAAGAAGCTCCTGAAACAGTTGCAAACTTTATAACTTTAGCAAATAGAGGATTTTATGATGGACTAACTTTCCATAGAGTAGTAAAAGACTTTATGATTCAAGGTGGAGACCCAGAAGGAACAGGACAAGGTGGAGCTAAAATATCAAATTTAAAAGATGGCGGTGAAGATAAAGATTATTCTATAAAAGGTGAGTTTATTGCAAACGGAGTAGATAATGATTTGAAATTTGAAGAAGGAACAATAGGAATGGCAAGAAATGATTATACACAATATTCTTCAAGCTTACAAGAGCAATCTTATAACTCTGGAAGTTCACAATTCTTTATAATGACAGCAGCAAATAGCTCATTAAATGGATATTATACAGCTTTTGGTAAAGTTATAGAAGGAATGGATGTAGTTCATAATATAGAAAACGTAGAAGTAAAAGCTGCAGATGGTAGTGAAGAAACAGGAAATACAGAAGTTAGTACACCAGTAAATCCAGTTAAAATTACTTCAATAAGAGTAGAAACTTATGGCGTTGATTATGGATTACCAGATACTTTAACACCATTTGATTATATGAGTTGGATGTACAGTCAATACGGAATGGATCCTAGTACAATGTCAACAGCGGAATAAGAAAAAATATTAAAAATATTAAAAATATGAATATTGTATAATTAAATGCACGTTAGTAACATAAAAATATAGACACATAATTAAAAATCATTTAAAA
>CALXFI010000030.1 GCA_944387535.1 uncultured Clostridia bacterium
GTTGACCTTTTTTATATAAAAAATTTTTAAAAAATTTTTAATTTTTCTATTGACTTTTCATAGTTGGTCTCCTATATTATTTATAACGATAAAATATAAAATTAGTATCTTTTTTTAATGTACAACTTCCGTCATATATAGATTCTTCATCAGATTCTAATGGTATATCTATATACACACTGCATTTAAATTCTTGGTCTAAATTATTTGTAATATATATATCAAAAGAAATACTAGAGCTAATAGAGTTCAATAAAACATCACATTTTTTTAATAAAGTACCATCATATGTTATTGGTGAACTTGTATCTGTTATAGTATAATCTGTTTTTATATTGCTATTTACATAGCTTAAAACAATTGGATTTGCTAAATTATTATAAAGTGTAGGGATGTCCAAATCTGCTTCGTCTTCTGATGTTATATTAAAATCTAATCTACCATTTATTAAATTAGAGTCTACCAAATCGCTTTTAGCAAAATTATATATGTTTTTGTAATATAGACTCGGTGTTCCTAAGGTAGGTGTTTTGGTATATTGAATATTATCTATATATACATTTTTTAAAGTGTTTTCTAGAGTTTTTTCTTCTTTAGGGCTTGTGATAAAAAGAGCCATATCTGTATATTGATATAAGTTTTCTATTGTAAAGTTACTACTAGATGCTGATTTGTTTTTTGCATCACAACTACTAAAAAATGTTACATTATTAATTTCGAAAATAGTTTCTTCATTTTTATTAGAAAAATCAAGAGCAGTATTTTCAAAATTTCTTTTTAATACATATTTATAAAATAGAAAATAACAAAGTATGAAAACAATTATGAATAATATAATTGTAATTAGAGTTAATATAACTTTCTTTTTATCACAATTAATGTTTAATTTTTTCTTTTTGCTATCTTCTAAAGTTTTCTTCCTTTTTTTCTTGTCCATAATTCCTCCTTTGTAAACACTTATATAATATTATAAAAATAAGAGAAAATCAAGCATTTTTATTTATAATGTCTAGTTTTAAAAGCTATTTGACAAAATGCTGGAAACTATTATTATTTTATTAACTAAATATTAAAATTATTACAAAAAATAGAAAACTTTTAATACAAATTTACGAAAGGTATTTTCAAAAATACTTATGTTTATATTTTTATATCAAATTTTGTAATGAAAAGTTTATTTTACTTTTGCCTTTTTAACATTTGTGTTTAATATAAAAGAATTTAGATCAATTTTTTGTGTTTCTTTTTTGTTACAGAAATATTAAATATATATTACAATTTAGTTTTTAATGGAGTTTTAGGAGTTTTTCGATTGACAAAAAGTAAGTTAAAATGTAGAATTATGATAGGTGATAGTATGAAATCAAAAGATAAAGTGAAAAAGCATGGAGTATCTATTAAGAATGTAATTATATTTTTTACGACTTTAATAGTATTGTTGTGTATTGTTGCTTGTTATAATTATTATTTAGCAAGAAATGAAGTATTAGCAAAAGAAAGCAGTTCAGAAGTTGAAAGTAATAATGTTGTAATTAGTAATGCAGCTAAGATAGACTTAGACGAATTAATAAGTGAAAATAGTCAGGGGACTTCTACAGAAGAAGAATATGTAACAGAAGAAGTTGATTTAGAATACATAACAAAATATAATGATAATCCCGAACTTCCAAAAGGAGTAATACAAGTTGTACAAGAAGGAAGAGAGGGAAAACAAGAAGTAACAACTAAAAAAACTTACGAAAATGGACAAGTAGTATCAGAAGAACAAGTAAGTAGCAAAGTAACAAAAGCATCAGTAAACAAAATAGTAGAAGTAGGTTCCGGAAGCAGAAAAAGTACATATAAAGTAAAAGTAGGAGACACTGTTTATACAACTTCAGATAGAGCAGAAATAAGAGTAGAGCCTAATGAAGAAGCACAAAAAGTAGCAACACTTGGAAAAGATGCTAAGTTAACAGTATTATCAATAAATGAAGATTGGTATCAAGTAAGTGGAGAAGCTAGAGGATATGTAAAAGCAGAGAATACTACATATATAAGTCAAGAGAAAAGTTATGAAGAAGAAAAACAACAGGGGCAAACATCTGTAGGGGCAGGAAAAAATATTATAAAACCAAGCTTTGGTATGGCTCTTAATAAACCAAGTGGATTAAGTTTAGAAGAATTTAAGAAAGTATTAACAGACAGTAAGGATAAAAATAAAGTTATACAAAATAATGCAGAATATTTCTATTATATAGAAGAACAATATAATATAAATGGAGTGTTTGTTGCGGCAGTGGCAATACATGAAAGCAATTGGGGAACGTCAAGAATCGCACAGAATAAACATAATTTATTTGGATATGGTGCATATGATTCAAGTCCATATAGTGGAGCATATCAGTTTACAGATTATTCTGAGAGTATAGACTTAATCGCAAGAGTATTTGTTAAATATTATTTAAATCCAAAAGGAACATCTATTTATGGAGGAGAACAAGCGTCAGGTAAATATTATAATGGACCAACATTAACTGGAGTAAACACTAAGTATGCAACAGATAAAAATTGGGCAAATGCAGTATATAAGCAAATGGAATATTTATACAATAAATTGTAAAAAATTCCTTGATATTTTTTGGAATTTATTGTATTATATAAAGGTATAAGGCTTAAGAAGAAAAGACGAATTGAAAGACTTTAGAAAGGGGCTTAAATAAATATGAAAAAAGCACTAATAATAGTTTCCATATTTGCAATAATAATTGGAATGTTTTTGGTAGCATCAAATACATATGCAGCAGAACAAGTAATAGATGAAGAAACAGAAAGTAAAATAGTAGAAATAAAAGATAATGCTGCAAAATCGTTAGAAGACTATCAAGAAAAATATGGTTCTGATGTATATGGATTAGTAGCATATATATTAAATTTAGTTAGAATCTATAGTATCCCTCTATGTTTTCTGGGCATTGCTATAGGAGCAATACATCAATATATAATAGGTATTAGAAAGCTAGATACATTAGAAAAAGGTATGGCTTTAATAGTTACGTTTGTAACAATATTAATAATATGCCAGATTTTACCACTAGCATTTGCTGTGTTTGTAAAATTTGGAAGGGGGTAACAAATGAAAGTCTTATTTGCTGTAAGTAATGAAGAAATCTCAGAATCAATTGTGAAAAGATATCAAAAAGAATATAAACAAATAATTTCATATAAAAATGTTTATTACTTTAATGCAATTTTAAAAGAATTACAAAAGGATAAATCTTATGATAGAATCGTTATAAGTGAAGAATTAGAAGCATTTACACATACTCAGTACGATCAAATTGATAAGTTTATTTTCGAAAAATTAGATGGAATTAGTGATGAAGCATCTGACATAAGAGGAAATGATATTCCTATTATTTTAATTTGTTCTGATAGAAGAGTAAAAGGCGAAGATATGCTTGTTAAGTTATTTGGAATAGGAGTATATAATGCAGTACTTGGAACAGATAGAAGTGTAGAGGAAGTATGTAAACTGATAAACAGACCTCGTTCTAAAAAAGACGCTAAAATTTATTATCAAATAGATTCAGAAAATGTAAGTTATCAAAGTGAAAATGAAAATGATGTTAGTGAAATAGAAATACAAAATATTCTTGCTCATTATAAGAGATTAGGAAAAAATGAAGATAAATATATAGAGAGTTTTGATAATATTGCAGCTCAATATAATGATACACAATTAAGAATTATTAGTAAATTTTTGCCATTAAATGTAAGAGCAGTACTAGAAGAAAGATCACCAAAATATCAACAAGTAATGTCATTTAATGCAAAAGTATCAGATACATTAAGAAAAACTAAACAAGATGAAGGCCCAAGTGAAAAACTACTTATGCCAAAAAATAAAGAAAAATTAATGTCTAAACCAGTGGTTATTCCTTCTTCAGTTAATATGACAGGTGGTAAAAAATTAGCAAGAGTAAATACACAAGCACAAATACCAGAAATGCCAATACAAGATAATAATAAATATGAAGAGCAAAATGTCGGTTTAAATCAAGAACAATTTGAAGAAGTAGAACCAGCAAAACCAGAACCAGTAGTAGAAGAACCACCAAAGAAAAGAAGAGGAAGGCCAAGAAAAAATCCACTTCCAGAGGTTAAGGCAGAAGAAACAACGGCAACCCCAGTAAAAAGAGGTAGGGGAAGACCAAGAAAGAATCCGGTTCCAGTTCAACAAGAACAGGAAAAAGCAGAACAAAATATAGTATTACCTGGATTAGATAAAACAGAAGAAACAAATATAGTGGAAGAACCACAAGAAACTATTTTGCCAGGAATTTCAGAAGATACAAATTCTTATAGTGAAAATAGTCAACAATTTGGTAATAATTATAATAGCTTTAGTAATTCTAATAATTTTAATAATTCTCAAAGAGTTAATAATGAAGAAGAATACAGACCTGTAAATTATGCACAAAATAGTATTGTAAGAGAAGCTCCAAAAATCAATAGAGAAGTGCAAACAGAGACTATAGATTTAACAAATCTACTAACACCAGATAAGAAAATAGTTACATTTGTAGGAACAGGTAAAAATGGAACATCATTTATTGTAAACAATTTGGCAGAATTATTATCAACATCTGGAGTTAATGTAGCAATATTGGATACTACTAAAAATAGAAATTCTTATTATATTTATACTAAAAATGAAGAAGAGCTAAGAGAAATAGCATCACATTCAATTCAAGGCTTAACAAGAGGAACTGCAAGCGGAATACCAGTAAATAAAAATCTTACTGTATATACTTCTTTACCAGATGAAGGTGAAGATATAATACATGCTGATAGAATTTTAGAAACATTGTTAAAAAATCACTCATTAATTTTGATTGATACAGATTTTGATACACCTTATAGATATTTTGAACAATCACAAGAAACATATTTAGTACAAACTTTAGATGTATTAACAATACAACCATTAACGGCATTTTTAAGAGAACTAAAAGCTAAAAATATTCTTGATGAGAAAAAGCTAAGAATAGTATTAAATAAATCTGTAAAAATTAAAGGAGTAACAGATAAAACAATTATTGGTGGAATGGCATTTTATAATGACCCTTCAATGTCATTTATGACAGAATTATTTGATAGAAACCTAATTAGATATATTTCAATACCATTTGAAGAAGAAACATATGTAAAATATTTGGAAGGCATCATAGAATGTACAATTTCTTTAAAAGGATATTCAAAAATGTTTATGCAGGCTTTAAGAGGCTTAGGAAATATGGTATACCAAGCAAATAGTGGAGGATATAAACCACCAACAGCTAAGGGGTATACTACAACAGGAAATACTTTTTCACCAAATATAAATAATACTTTAAATCAAATGAAGAATAGTTATTAAGGCAAAGGAGGAAATTTCCAAGTGATTATAGCAGTAGTTGTCATATTAGTTTTAATTATAATTACACTAATATTCTATAATATAACAATACATAAAAAAATACAAAAATTTAAAAATTTAAATCAAAAAGTTACAAATCTATATGTAGTACAAGATTTTATGAATGCTATTGGTGAAACATCTACAGTAGAAGAAAAAATTAAAAAGATAAATGATGTTTTGATTGAAAGATATGAAATTAAATATTCTACAATAGTAGTGTTTAATGGTGCAGAATATGAAGTAAAAGCATCAAATGTTGATCCAAAACATTGGGATTCATTAAAATCTTTACATGAAATTGATATGTTTAAAGATAGTATCGAAACAGCAACACCAAAATATGTAACAGTAAATAATGAAAATGAAAGACTTCCATATCAACAAATGGAATTTGGAAGGGCAAAGTCTGCTATATTCTTTCCTTTATATATTGATAATGTTTATATTGGATATTGGATAATAGAAAGTGGAACACCACATGATTTTGATAATGTTGATACAACAGTATTAGAAGTAATTAAAGAAAATATTGTATCAGTATTAAAAACTGTGGTACATCAAAAAACATTAGAATCAATAGTAAGAAAGGACTTATTTACAGGGCTATATTCAGAAGAATATTTATATGGTGAAGGTAAAAAGGTAATTGACCAATATACAGTATCAACAATATGTATGTTTAAAATAATAAATATACAACAAATAAACAAAGATTATTCTAGAGAATTAGGAAACAAAGTAATAACTGAAATTAGCGACTATGTAAGAGAAAATTTGTCACAAGAATATGTATTTGTAAGATATATGGGACCTAAATTCGTTATTGCATTTTCAGGAGTAGAAGCAAATGCAGTTGCTGATTTCTTAAATGATATAAAAGAGAAGATAGAGACAATGCAAATTAGTTTAACAGAAGATGAAATACAAAATTTGAATTTAGAAGTAAATTCAAGAAAGAAATTAACAAAGGAAGCTACTAAAGAAGTAGCTGTTCCAAGATTGAATTTTGTTATATCATCTTATTATAAAGGAACTGGATTAGAGGAAGTTTTGAAAAAATTAGAAGAATATTTGGATAATGCAGCTCCAAATGAGAGTAATATAACAAATATATAAAATAGTAAATAAAGGAGGTCTATTACTATGGAATTTGACAAAACAATGAGTTTTGAGGTAGAAAGAGAAGAAAATACAAAATGCCAAGAAATCTTAAAAGAAGTATATGAAGCATTAGTAGAAAAAGGATATAACCCAATAAACCAAATAGTTGGTTATATTTTATCAGGTGACCCAACATATATTACAAGCCACAATGATGCAAGAAATAAAATAAGAACTATAGAAAGAGACGAGTTATTAGAAAAAATGGTTAAGAAATATATAGGGTTAGAAGATTAATTATGAGAATATTAGGAATAGATTATGGAGAAGCTAGAGTTGGAGTAGCTATTACAGATGAATTAAATATAACAGCTCAAGGATTAGAGACAATTCAAAGAAATGGTTCTGACAAAGTAATACTTAAGAGGTTAGATGAAATATTTGAAGAATATGAAGTTGGAACTATTGTAGTTGGAATGCCCTTAAATATGAATGGAACAATATCTGAAAGGGCTGAAATTACGAATAAGTTTGTCCATAAATTAAAATGTAAATATAATAAAATGAAAATAGAAACTGTAGATGAAAGACTAACAACAGTAGAAGCTCATAGAACAATGAACTTTTTGGATGTTAAAAAGAATAAAAAGAAAAATATAGTTGATACTATATCTGCAGTATATATTTTAGAAACTTATTTAAATAAATTAAAAAATACTATTTCAAAAAATAGTTAAAAATGTTATTATAATTAAAATTAAAATATAATAAAATCGAAAGGAGAAAAATTATGGATGAAAATGAAGAATTAGATAATATCGTAATTCTAAATGATGAAGATGGAAATGAGGTTAAATTTGAATTTTTAGATTTAGTTGAATTAGACGATGAAGAATATGTAGTACTATTACCAGTAACAGAAGAAGGAGAAGAAGAGGAAGGAGAAGTTGTTATCTTAAAAGTAGAAGATAATGACGATGAAAATTCAGATGAAGAATCATATGTATCTATAGAAGATGAAGATACATTAAATAAAGTATTTGAAATCTTCAAAGAAAAATTTAAAGATGATTTTGATTTTGTGGATTAATTAAAATTAGTAAAAAATTCAATTAAAATATAAAGTAAGTAAGAAGGTGAAGGAAAGAATGTAACATTCTTACCTTTGCCTTTATTAATTAAAGGAGATGTGAACTAATGAAAAATTTTTCAACATGGATATTAGTAATGTTTATGGCAATGTTTTGGGTGTTTAGAATAATTGTTGCATTAGCAGCACAAATGCATTGGGATTTTGCAGGGATTGAACCACTTAATCAACAAATGGAGATAATATTATTGTTTGTTGTTTTAGTATGTATTATATTAGTTGTTAAAAGAAAATTAGTAGGTGGTTTATTATATCTATTAGCATATGGATTATATTTTGGAGTAGATATAGTAAATAATATCCAAAGTATAACAAATGCTATGGAAGGTGCTAATATAAATTCATATATGAACTTATTTGTATCTTTTGTAGGAGTAATAATACCAGTAGCAGTAATGCTTGACTTACTTATGGATAAGAATAGAAAAAATCATCCAAAAGATAAGAAGACAGATTGGTTCTATACAAACGAAAAATTTGATAGACAATTGGACGAAAGAGCAGATAAGAATAATTATAGAACATTGTAATTATATTTTAAAGGTTAGATTTATATCTAATCTTTTTTTCAATTTTTAAGATATTAGACTTTATGTAAGTTTTATGGTAAAATAATGTAGTAGGTTAATTGGAGGACAGGATTATGATAAACTATGCAGGAGAAGAAATAAAAATTAATGGATGTTTAGGATGTTTATTTGCTGAACATAAATTTAGTTTGCCTTGTGGAATAGCCTATGAAAATGATAAATTTATTTTGTCACAAGACTTCGAACTTCCAATTCAAGGTTTTCTTGTTGTTTCTCCTAAAAAACATATAGAGACTTTTGGAGAGTTAACAAGTAGTGAAAGAATAGAAATATTTGAAATTGTAAGTAAAACAATCGAAATTCTAAAAAGAAATAATATATGTGAAAGATTTGATGTTATTTTTGAAGAAAAGATAAATAAACATTTTCACATATGGATAATGCCAAGGAATAAATGGATGGAAGAATTTGGAGGAAATATAATATGCAACATTGGGAAAATTTTTAAGTATGCAAAGACTAATATGAGAACAAAAGAAAATTTCAATAAGATTGATGAGATTACTAAATTACTTAAAAGTGAATTAAAAAAATAAAAGGTTACGGAGGTATAAAATGAGATTAATTCTAGCATCAGCATCTAGACAAAGACAAGATATATTTAATATGATAGGGTTAAAATATGAAGTAATTACTAGCGATGTTGAAGAAAACAGTAATGAAAAAGAACCTGATAAATACGTAGAAGAACTTTCATTAAATAAAGCAAAATCTGTATGTAATCAGATTGATGGTAAAGCAATAATTATTGCTGCAGATACAATTATCTATTTTAATAATAAAAAGTATGAAAAGCCTAAAACAAAAGAGGAAGCTTTTTATAATATGAAAGAATTATCAGGAAATAAAAACTCAGCATACACAGGAATAACTATAATTGATTTATATAAAAACAAAACAGTAACTTTTTCTTCAAAAGTAGATGTTTGTTTTAAAGATATATCAGAAGAAGAAATAAATTGGTATGTTAATAATGAAAAGAAAATATTTAAGTGTTGTGGCTATGTACCAGAAGGGAAAGCTTCGCTATTCATAGATAAAATAGAAGGCGATTATAATACTTTACTTGGTATTTCACCAAGTATTGTGTTTGAAAAATTAAAAGAATTAGGATATAGTATAAGCGATTTCGAATTTGAAAGTTAGGTGAAAAGTGTGAAAGAAAAAAATAATAATAAAATAAAAAGTACAGAAAAAGAAGTTTCAAAAACAAATATAAATTGGTATCCAGGTCATATGGCAAAGACAAGAAGAGAAATAATTGAAGATTTAAAAATAATAGATATCGTAATAGAACTATTAGATGCTAGAATTCCAATTTCTAGTCAAAATCCAGATATAGCAGATATAATAAAAGGTAAGAAAAAAATAATAGTTTTAAATAAATGTGATTTAGCAGATGAAAAGCAAAATCAAAAATGGATATCTTATTTTGAAGGAAGTGGAATTCCAGCAGTATTAGTAGATTCTAATACTGGAAAAGGAATTGATAATGTTATTAAAAAAATTGAAAAGATTATGGAAGAAGAAAAGGAAAGACAAGCTGAAAAAGGAAGAGTTGGAAGAAAAATAAGAGCAATGATATTAGGAATTCCAAATGTGGGTAAATCATCTTTTATAAACAGAATAGCTAAAAGAACTACAGCAGAAGTGGGCAATAAACCAGGAGTAACTAAGAAAAAACAATGGATACGTATTAATGAAAAAGTAGAATTATTAGATACACCAGGTGTATTATGGCCTAAATTTGAAAGTGAAAAAGTTGCATTAAATTTAGCTTTTACTGGAACAATAAAAGAAGACGTTTTAGAAAGAATAGAAGTTGCATATAGCTTAGTAAAATTTTTATTAAATAATGCAAGAGAAAATCTATGTAATAGATATGGTTTTACAAATGAATATATTGAAGAAATATTAAATAGAGATAATCCAGAAAACTTTAATATTTATGAAATTATGCTAGAAATAGGAAGAAAAAGAGGTTGTATAATTTCAGGTGGAAATATAGATGAAGAAAAAACAGCTAAAATAATATTAGATGAATTTAAAAATGGAAAATTAGGAAGAATAACTTTAGAATTTCCTAGTTAATATACTATTAAAAAGAGCAAATAGAGGAGATTTAAATGGAAGAATTAATAGAAAGAAGAAGAGATAAAAAAGATGTAAACATGATGTCGCCACTTACTTGGGCATATATTGGCGATTGTGTTTATGAATTATATGTAAGACAAGAGTTAATTAATAAGACGAATTTAAAGCCACATAAATTACATATAGATGCAATACAGTATGTTAAAGCAAGCAAACAAGCAGAAATTTTACAAGAAATTATGCCAAAATTAACTGAGGAAGAACAAGATATAGTAAGACGAGGAAGAAATGCAGAAAATCATCATTTACCTAAAAATGCAAGTGTACAAGATTATATGTATTCAACAGCTTTTGAAGCTTTAATTGGATATTTATATTTAAATAAACAAGATGAGAGATTAAAGGAAATTTTAAGCTTAATTGAGATAAAACTACTTGACTAATTCTAAAAAAAATGTTATAAATAAGAAGTGCTAAATGTGGCCCCTTGGTCAAGCGGTTAAGACGCCACCCTCTCAAGGTGGAATCATGGGTTCGATTCCCGTAGGGGTCACCAAATGCTAAAAATCCTGTATTACTAATTACAATTTATCCTGCTTAAAAAGAAATAGCTATTGACAATTTTTGTAGATTAAAGTATAATATTATTACAGAAATTAGACTTTAAAAGTCAAATTCATAGCTATATATTTCTGTAATAAATTTGATAATGTGCCCAAAATTGGTACAAAAAAAGACTAGAGCTGCAACTCTAGTCTTTTTCATATGTATCAATCATCAAACATCTTAAGGATAAGATATATCAGAAATAATACACATAATTTGATAATGTTACCCAAAGATTTCACCTCCTTTAGAAGGCGGGTACAGAAATATTATACAATAATCAAATAAATAGATTAACAACCACCATTTTAGTGATGGTATTTTAGGAGGGAAATATGAAAATATTAGAAAAAGAAATAGAGTTTGATTTCTTTGATGCTGAACAAATATATAGCTATATATTTGATAATGACTTAATATATAGTGAACTTAAAAACCAATACGATATTGACTTAGCAGAAATTGATTATTTACTGGTGGAAATTTAAGGCCGTGTTTAATGGATTAAAAGTCGAAACAAAATTGTAAAGATAGTGGGATATAGGTGGATAGAGCTTTTTGAGATAAAAGACAAAGAAATGAGGAAACATTATAAAAAATTACAACAAATATATATTACCAGACAGGAGAAGCGAACAAAAAGAAAGCGATTTTTAAATTGCAATTTATTGACAATTGGGTAATATTAAAGTATAATATAAATACAGAAATGAAATAAAAATTAAAAAATATATCTAATTTCTGTAATGAGTTTTACGATAGTCCCAATGTAAGGACACAGAAAAAGACTAGAGCTAGCCTAAGACCTCTAGTCTTTTTCTTTATGTACGAATCAAACATCTTAAGAATAAGATAAATTAATATTAGTACAATGAGTTTTACTATATATCCCAATGTGATTTCACCTCCTTTAGGAAGGCGGGATACTTAAACATTATATAATATATAAGTAAATTAATCAATTAAATTTTACATTTTGTACAATAAATTCTTTTAAATCAAAAAATTTGTTGACATTTAAAAAAGTTATGTTATAATCATAAAGTAATAAGGAACTGAATACAAATAAAAAAAGATAAACGATTAAAAGGGAGTAGCTTTAAATTACTAATCAACAGACGCGATTAAAAATCTGGTTAGTAAGCTAAATAAAAATTAGTTAGCAAGACTTTTAATGGGGATTTTTCCTGTTAGAAGTCTTTTTTTCGTGAAAAAGCTTTTAAAAAACACTAAAAAGTGTAATAATATAAAAGAAAAAATTAAAATTAAAAATTAAAAGAAGGAGTGGTAAAGAGTTGGAAAAAAACAATTGGTTTAACAAAGGAGTAGAAGAAGTTGAAAAAGAATTACAAACAGATTTAAATAATGGACTTAAGACTGAAGAGGTAGAAAAAAGAAGAGAAAAATATGGACTAAATGAATTAAAAGCAAAAAAGAAAAAATCTTTATTTCAAAAATTCTTAGATCAATTTAAAGATTTCTCAATAATAGTATTAATTATTGCAGCGATAGTATCAGGAGTAGTAGGAGTAGCAGAAGGAGAAGGAATTACAGATACAATAATTATATTAATAGTTGTTATTGTAAATGCTATAATTGGAGTAACACAAGAAGCAAAAGCGGAAAAATCCTTAGAAGCACTTCAAAAACTAACAGACCATGCATCAAAAGTTATTAGAAATGGAGAAGTAACAGTAGTACCTGCAAAAGAATTGGTACCAGGTGATATTGTTGTACTAGATACAGGTGACTACATACCTGCAGATTTAAGAATAATAGAAGCAGTAAACTTAAAATCACAAGAAGCATCTTTAACTGGTGAGTCAGTTCCAGTAGAAAAGAATACTGAAAAAATTGAAGAAGCGGAAGTTGGAATAGGTGATAGACTAAATATGTTATTTTCTTCAAGTTTAGTTACTTATGGAAGAGGAAAAGGTATTGTAGTAGAAACTGGTATGACTACAGAAGTAGGTAAGATTGCAGGAATGCTAGAGAATACAGAAGAACAAATAACACCACTTCAAGAAAAATTAAATAAATTAGGAAAGACTTTAGGAATTGCGGCTTTAGCAATATGTGTAATAATCTTTATAATTGGATTAATACAAGGAAAAGAACCAATTCATATGTTTATGACAGCAGTATCACTAGCTGTTGCAGCAATACCAGAAGGATTAGTTGCAGTATCAACAATAGTTTTAGCAATTGGTGTACAAAAAATGGTTAAGAAAAATGCTATTGTTAAAAGGCTTCCAGCCGTTGAAACTTTAGGTAGTGCAACTGTTATATGTTCAGACAAAACAGGAACATTAACACAAAATAAGATGACAGTTGAAAAAATCTTTATAAATGAAGAAACAAAAGATGTAGACTCTTATAAAGATAGTAATGATTTGGACTTAGAAAAATTAGTATACGCAAATATGCTATGTAATGACACAAAAATTTCAGGTGATGGAAGTTTAACAGGAGATCCAACAGAAACAGCATTAGTAGATATGGGATTTAAATTAGACTTTGCACCAAGTATTTATGAAGAAATGCCACGTGTAGGGGAAGTTCCATTTGATTCAGATAGAAAGTTAATGACAACGGTAAATGAAGTTAATGGAAAATATGTGGTATATACAAAAGGTGGAGTAGATGAGCTTTTAGCTAGATGTAATAGCTATTTATTAAGAGGAGAAATAAAACCAGACCTAGATAATTATTCAAAGTTAGTTAGACAAAAAAATGAAGAAATGGCAAAAGAAGCTTTAAGAGTATTAGCATGTGCCTATAAAGAATTAGACCATAAACCAACAGATGAAGAAATGGCAAATATTGAAAGTGATTTAATATTTGTTGGTATGGTTGGTATGATAGACCCACCAAGAGAAGAAGCTAAAAAAGCAGTTGAAAAATGTAAAACAGCAGGAATTAAGACTGTAATGATTACAGGAGACCATAAAATTACTGCTACAGCAATTGCTAAAAAATTAGGAATATTAGAAAATGAAGATGAAGCAATAACAGGTCAAGAGCTTGAGAAAATGTCTGATGAAGACTTAGAGAAAAATGTAAGAAAATATTCTGTTTATGCAAGAGTATCTCCAGAACATAAAGTAAGAATAGTTAAAGCTTGGCAAAAAAATGGTGAGATAGTTGCAATGACAGGTGATGGGGTAAATGATAGTCCAGCATTAAAGCAAGCAAATATTGGTTGTGCTATGGGAGTAGTAGGAACAGATGTTGCAAAAGAAGCGGCAGATGTTATTCTTACAGATGATAACTTTGCGACTATAGTATCTGCTGTAGAAGAGGGAAGACGTATATATGATAATATATTAAAAGTAATACAATTCTTACTTTCAAGTAATGTAGGTGAAATAGTAGTATTATTCTTAGCAACACTTTGTACACCACTATTTGCTCACTTATTTGGAATAACAGATATAGCACATTTGGAAATATTACTACCAATTCATATATTGTGGATTAACTTAGTAACTGATTCACTTCCAGCATTAGCATTAGCATTTGACCCTGCAAATAAAGATATTATGAACAGAAAACCAACAAAACCAGGTAAAGGGGTATTTACAAAAGGTATGACTTGGAGAGTAATATATCAAGGGGTTATGATAGGTTTACTTACACTTGCAGCATTTATGATAGGATTAGCTAGTACTACTGAGCCAATAGATGGTTTAACATTAGATGAGTCTAAGATAGAAGTTGGTCAAACAATGGCATTTGTCACACTTGCACTTTCAGAATTAGTACATGTATTTAATGTTAGAAATAATAAAGAATCAATATTTAAGACAGGAATTGCAAATAATAAAAAGTTAATACTTGCAGTAGTTGGATCAGCAGTTTTAATGTTTATAATTTTAGCAATACCATTCTTAAGAGAGGTATTTAGTATACCACATTTACCAACGCAAAATGTTTTAGAGTTAGTAGGTTTAATAATAGCGCCACTTATAATTGTAGAAATATTTAAGCTATTTAAGATAAATACAGCAAAGGATGAATAATGTCACATGTTGGAGACATATATATAAATAAAAAATAGAAAGTTTGTTAATAAAAATGTTAACAAACTTTTTATTTTTGCCTAATATACTTAAATTAAAAAAATATAAGAAAAATGAAAAATTTTTGACATGAAAATGTAATATAAAATTCATAAATAAGGTATTTACAAATACCTTAAAAATCGATATAATAAAAACGATAAAATCTTAATTTTAAAATAGTAATATTACTTAGAAAAGAATGCAACAAAATATGTTCAAATACAGATTTGTTTAAAATTCTAAAAAATGGAAATACTATAAAAAAATTGGATGTTTTAGTTAGAAAATAAATAGTAAGTACAAGAACGATACAAAAAGAAAAAACAAATATGAAAACTAGTAGAAAAAGTAAGAAAAAACTAATGGAAGGGAGATATTTTCTATGATAAAAACATACGAAAAAAAAGGTGAAAATTCTATGAAAGGAAATAAATGTATTAGGCAAATATATAATCAGTCTGTAAGAAACAAAGATTTTAATAGTCGGAATAACATTAGTTGCATTGGTAGTAACTATTGTTGTTTTGTTAATTCTTGCAGGAGTAACAATAGCAACACTAACAGGAGATAATGGAATATTAGGAAAAGTAGGAGAAGCAAAAGAACAAACAGATTTAGCTGGGATAAGAGAAGAAGTAACGCTATTGTGGAACGAAACACAAATAGATATAGCAGGGAAAGGCTATACAAATGACCAAATAGCTGATATTTTTGAGGAAAAATTAAAACAAAATGACCCAGATGCAACAGTAACGTATCAACCATCAAACAATACATATGAAGTAAATTACAAAGACCATATGTTTGAGGTACAACCAGCAGGAGAGTTAACAAATAACAGAGAAGATGTAGTAAATGATATAGAAGATGCGTTAGAGAATATAGATAAAGATGCGACAGGAGAAGATAAAGCAGAGCAAATACAAGAAGAGTTAAATAAGAAAGATCCAAATTCTAGTGCAGAATATGACCCAGAAACAGGAAAAACAGATGTAAACCATGGAGGATATGAAGCAGAAGTAGATGAAGATGGAAATGTAACAATTGTAGGACCAGAAGTAGATAAGAATATAAATATAACAACACAGCCACAGTCAGTAGAAGCAACAGAAGGAGATAAAGTAACCTTTGAAGTAAAAGCAACAGGAGCAGGAGAACTTTCTTACCAATGGTATAAGAGTACAACAAACTCTAATACAGAAGGAACCAAAATAGATGAAGCAACTGAAAGCACATATACAATAGCTTCAGTAACAATAGAAGATAATAATACTTATTACTATTGTGTGGTAACACAAAATTATAATGGTTCAATAACAAATAAAACAAGTAATGTAGCAAAATTAACAGTAGAAAGAAAAATAGTAATAGAACCACCAACAGTAAGTACACCAAGTGATGTAAAGGTAATAGCAGGAGTAACAGATGTAACCTTTGAAGTAGAGGCAACAGGAAAAGGAGATATAACATATCAATGGTATAAGAATACAACAGCATCAAATGAAGGTGGAACACCAATAGATGGAGAAATAAATAATGCTTATACAATACCAAAAGAACAAGTTACAATAGATTTAAATGAAACTTATTATTATGTAGAAGTAACACAAAATTATGAAGGAGATATACAAACAGCAAAAAGTGAAGCAGCTCAATTAAGTGTAATAGCAGAAACAGAAATAACAGTAAATCCACAAGCAGTAACAGCTTTTGAAAAAGAGGAAGAAGTAACCTTTAAAGTAGAAACAACAGGAGAAGGAGATATAACATATCAATGGTATAAAAACACAACAGATAGTAACCAAAATGGAACTCCAATAGATGGAGAAATAAATAATACTTATACAATATCAAAAGAAGAGGTTACTACAGAATTAAATGATACTTACTATTATGTAGTAGTAACACAAAATTATGGATTAAGTACAGTAAGTAAGACCTCAGAAGTAGCAAAGTTAACAGTAGAAAAAACACCAGTACTAACAATAACAAAACAACCAGAAAAAGTAGATACAATAAGTAATACAGAAGATGTAAGTTTTAGTGTAGTAGTAACAGGTGTAACCAGTGAAGAAGCAACAATAACATATCAATGGTATTACAGTACAACAAATAGTAACCAAAATGGAACACCAATACAAAATGCAAATAGTAGTACTTATACAATAAATAAAGAAGATGTAACATCAAGTATAAGTGGAAGATATTACTATTGTGTAGTAACACAAGATTATAGAGGAAAGACAAATGTAGAAACAACAAATACAGCATTATTAACAGTAATATCACCAGTAGAAGTAACGAGTGAGCCAACGAGTGTACAAGCAATAGAAGGAGCAAATGATGTAACATTTACAGTAACAGCTAGTGGAAATGGAAATCTTAGCTATCAATGGTATTATAAAACAAGTCAAGAAGGAGCAGAAAATGCAATATTAGGAGCAAATAGTAGCTCATATACAATAGATGCAGAAGAAGTAACAACAGATTTAAATGGAAGATATTATTTTGCAAAAGTAAATCAAAGCTATGGAACAGCAGTAGCAACAGCAACTTCAAGTGAGGCATTACTAACGGTAGCAGAGAAAGCAAATATAACCAAAGAGCCAGCATCAGTAACAGTAACAGAAGGAAGTAAAGCAACATTTGAAGTAGAAGCAACAGGAATAGGAGATGTTTCATATCAATGGTATAAGAGTATAACAAACGATAATAAAAATGGAACACCAATAGATAAAGCAACAAGTAATAGTTATACAATAAATAATGTAACAGCAGAAGATAATGAAACTTATTATTATGTAGTAATAACACAAAAATATGGAAGTTCAACAGTAGAAGTAAGAAGTAGTGTAGCAAAACTAACAGTAGGAAATGGAGTAAGTGTAAGTTCACCAAGTGATGTGAATACAATAGCAGGAGTAGAAGATGTAACATTTGAAGTAGAAGCAAGTGGAAGTGGAACATTTAGTTACCAATGGTATAAGAATACAACAGATTCAAATGTAGGTGGAACAAAAATAGATGGAGAAACAGAAAGTTCTTATACAATATCTAAAGAAAATGTAACAGTAGCTTTAAATAATACTTACTACTATTGTGTAGTAACACAAAATTATGGAGGAGAGACAAATACAGCAACAAGTGAAGCAGGAGCATTAAGTGTAATAGCTCCAGCAGGAATAAAAGTAAACCCACAAGCAATAACAGCATATGAAAATGCTCAAAATGTAGTATTTAGTGTAACAGCAACAGGAGGGGGAAACGTAACATATCAATGGTATAAAAATGATACAAATAGTAACCAAAATGGAACAAAGATAGATAATGCAACAGGAGAAACATATACAATAAGTAAAGAAAATGTAACTACAGATTTAAACAATACTTACTACTATGTAGTAGTAACACAAAAATATGGTTCATGTGTAGTAACAAAAACCTCAGAGGCGGCAATGTTAACAGTATTAGGAACAACGATAGATGCCAGTGAAAAAGATTTAACAGTATATGTAAATGGAAATAGTAAAACAGTAACTTTAAGTGGAGACAATGCAGGAGCATTTAGTATAGTGACACCAGCAGATGGAACACATGCAACAGCAGAGATAAGCGAAAGCAATAATAATGAATTAATTATTACACCGATAGCAGCAGGAGACACAAGTGTAGAAGTACAAGAAGGAAATGGTGGAAAAACTTTAACAATAAATATACATGTAGTAACAACAGAAATAACAGCAACACCACAAAGTGTAACAGCATATGTAGGAGGAGCCAGCCAAAAGGTAACCTTAGGAGGAAATTATGCAGGAACATTTGTTATAGAAACAAATCCACAACAAGGAATAGCAACAGCACAAATAAATCCAGAAAACAATAAAGAATTAGTAATAACACCAATAGCAGCAGGAGATACAAGTGTAGTAGTTAAAGAATCAAATGGAAATAAGACAATAACAGTAAATATAAAAGTAATAGAAAGTGATATAACAGTAAGTGAACCAAATGTAGTAATATACAAAGGTGGAGAAAGTAAGACAGTAACAATAGAAGGAACAGGATTAGGAGAACTAAGTATACAAACACCAGCAGATGAGAAAATAGCACAAGTAGAGTTAAGTGGAAATAATGTAACAATAACACCAGAAGGAGTAGGAAGCACAACAGTAGTAATAAAAGAGTCAAACGGAGGAAAGACAGTAACAATAAATATAGAAGTAAAAGGAACAACAATAACAGCAAGTCCAGAAAGTGTAAT
>CALXFI010000031.1 GCA_944387535.1 uncultured Clostridia bacterium
TTGTGCTAATCCAAATCTTTCTGCATTTTCTATTACCATTATATTACTATTTGGAACATCTACTCCTACTTCTATTACTGTTGTTGATATTAATATATCAATTTCATGATTTTTAAATCTTTCCATTATACTATCTTTATCTTTTTGCTTCATTTTTCCGTGTATATACTCAACTCTATATTCAGGAAACACTTCTTTACTATAGGTTTCATATATTTTTTCTACTGATTTTAAGTCCATTTCTTCATTTTCTTCTACTAATGGACATACTATATATGCTTGTCTTCCTTCTTCTATTTGCTTTTTTATAAATGCATTTACTCTGTCTGTCATATTTTTATTTACTGCAAATGTTTCTATCTTTTTTCTATTTGGTGGTAATTCGTCTATTATTGATATATCCAAATCTCCATATAATATTAATGCGAGTGTTCGTGGTATTGGCGTTGCTGTCATTACTAATACATCTGGATTTTCTCCTTTTTCTGCTATCTTTGTTCTTTGTTTTACACCAAATCTATGCTGTTCATCTGTAACAACTAGTCCTAATTTTTTAAATACTACATTATCTTCTATTAAAGCATGTGTTCCAATTAATATATCTATTTCTCCATTTTTTAATCTTTCTAATATATCTTCTTTTTTCTTTTTTGTTATTCCTGATATTAATAGTTCACATCTTATTCCTAATTTTCCTAATATATTATTAAAGTTTTCTAAATGCTGAGTAGCTAAAATTGCAGTTGGTGCCATTATTGCTGCTTGATATCCTGATTTTACTGCTTTATATGCTGCACACATTGCAACTACTGTTTTTCCTGAGCCTACATCTCCTTGTAATAATCTATTCATATTTTTTGTGCTTTCCATATCACTATCTATTTCTTCTAATACTCTTAATTGTGCTCTTGTTAGTTTGAAAGGCAATGTATTTATAACATCTGACATTTTAGCATCTTTAGAAAATTCTATACCTTTTATGTCATTACTATAGCTATTTTTCAGTTCCAAAAGTGCAAGTTGTACTGATAATAATTCTTCGAATACTAATCTTTTTCTTGCTATATTAAAGTCTTTAAATTCATCTGGAAAGTGTATATGTTTTGTTGCATTGTTTATATCTTCTAAATTATATTCTTTTAATAAATAATCCGGAAGTGTTTCTGGTAAGTTTCCATATACTTCTTTTATTCCTGCTTCCATTATCTTTCTTAATTGGTTTTGTGAAAGCTTATAAGTTAATGGATATATTGGTATAATTCTTCCTGTATTTTGAGCCTTTTCTTCTGTATCGAATACAGGAGAATTAAATGTTACCTTTCCTGTTTTTTTGCTTGCTTTTCCAAAAAACTTATATTTACGTCCAACAACGAATTTATCTTTTAAATATGGTTGATTAAACCATGTGATTAATGCTGAGTCTGTTTCATCTCTAACAAGCAGTCTTTGCATAGTTTTTCCTTTTAATCTTATATTATTTAGCCTACTACACACAACTGCTTCTACTAAAACTTCTTCACCATCTTCACAATCACATAAGTATTTTGGCTTACTTCTATCTTCATATGTTCTTGGATAATATGTAATTAAATCTTTTAAAGTAAATATTCCGAAGTTTATTTAAAAGTAGAACTCTATTTGGTCCTACTCCTTTAATATATTTTACATCTTTATTTAAATCTAACATAATTACTCCTTTTGTTTTAAGGATTTCTATTTCATTTCTTATGATATTTTTATTAATTTAAAGTCTAGTCCATCTGCACTAACTAATTTAAAGTTAATTCCAAAATGTTCTCCTTCTACCGCTTCTTTTATTGATGTACTATGTAAATGTCCATAATAACATTTTTTTATATTATATTTCATTAGAATTCTTAACATATCATTTAATTCATTATTAATTAGAGTAGATTTTATTATTGGTGGATAATGAGTAAAAGCAATATATTCTTTATCTTCTCCATATTTTTTTATTCCATCTTGAATAGATAATTCTAACCTCATTGCTTCTCTTTTAAATAAACGTATGTCTTCTTCCGTATCTGTCATGGTCCATCCTCTTGCTCCTACAATTACTTTTCCTTCATATTCATAAGAATTATTATAAAGAAAATCTATGCCTTCAAAATTATTTTCTTTTAAAAATTCTCTCATTTTGGTTAATGTCTCCCACCAATAATCATGATTACCTTTAAGTAACAACTTTTTTCCAGGTAATTCATTTATATATTTAAAATCTTCATCTGTATCTTTTAAATACATAGCCCAAGAAAAATCTCCTGGTAATACTACTAAATCTTCATTTTTTACTTTTTCCAGCCAATCTTTTCTTATTTTTTCTTCATGATGATTCCAATTTTCTCCAAATACACTCATTGGCTTATTTTCTTTAAAAGACAAATGTAAATCTCCAATTGTATATATCATATACTACTCTCCTAATAATTCATTTCTTTGTTCTGCTACATCTTCACTTAATTTCTTACCACAAAAATCACAACGTCCTAATTCTTTTGCACATTTATCACACAAGTCTACCCTCATTCCAGAGTCTTCAAACTCTGCTCCACATATAGCACATTTATGTTGTACTAAGTCTCTTGTTGCCATATGTAAAATAGAATCACAATATTCATCTCCAAATATTTCTTTAGCTTTTGCTTCTTTACTATTTCTTTTGCTGTAACTAAATATCATTATTCCTGCAGCAACTACTATAATTATACCAATTATAAGAATTAGCCATTTTTTATAAAAACCTTTCTTATAATCTATATCATCTTCTTGTTTTACATTATCTACTCCTTTTTCTTCCATTTCTTATCCTTTCTTTAGTTAATTTTTAAATTTGGCACGGCATTTAGTTCTAGCCCATCTTGCTTTTCATTTATAAAGTTATAATATCCTGCACTAGCAATCATTGCTGCATTATCTGTACATAGTTTTAAGTCTGGCATATATACTTTTATTCCTTCTTTTTCTAGCTCTTTAAAAGCTTCTCTTATATATGAATTTGCTGATACTCCTCCCGCTAAACTAATTTTTTTCATACCGGTGATTTTAATTGCTCTTTTTACATGTTCCATTAATGTTTCTGTTACATTTTTTTCAAAGCTTGCACATAAATCTGCTTTATTTATATCAGGTTTCTTATGATGCAAGTTTATTACCGCTGTTTTTATTCCACTAAAACTAAAATCTAATGTTTCTTCTGCAAAATGAGTTTTTGGAAGTTCAATGCAAGGCTTTCCTTCTTTTGCTAATTTATCTACCTTTGGTCCTCCCGGATAACCAAGCCCTACTACTCTTGCAACTTTATCAAATGCTTCTCCGGATAGCATCATCTCTTGTTTTTCCTAAAACCTCAAATTTAGTATAATCTTTTACATGTATTATTTGTGTATTTCCTCCTGACATCATTACACATAAAAATGGTGGTTCTAGTTCTTTATATGTTAAATAATTTGCTGCAATATGCCCTTCTATATGATTTACTCCTACTAGTGGTATATTATTTGCAAAAGAAAGTGCTTTTGCATAAGATAAGCCAACAAGTAAAGCTCCTACTAATCCCGGTCCATAAGTAGGTGTTATTGCACTTATTTCAGATATCTTAATTTTAGCATCATCAATAGCTTTTTTATATACTCTTGATATTGCTTCTATATGGTTTCTTGATGCTATCTCTGGAACTACCCCTCCATATTTTTCATGTATAGGTATTTGTGTATCTATTACATTTGATAATATTTCTCTTCCATTTTTTACTATTGCAACTGATGTTTCGTCACAACTTGATTCAATTCCCATTGTTATAATGTCTTTACTCATTTTTCTTCCTTCCTATACTAATACAGGTCCCAAATACTTAAAACAAGCATTTAAAACCTGTATGAAAGTTTATATTATAAAACTACATAATCTCATTATTCCATTTGCAATCCATGCAATTGCTGGTGATATTATACTTCCGGCTATTCCTGTTATCCATATTATTATAAATATTATATAAAATATTTGCTCATTATTTATAAACCATTGTTTAGCATTATATGGTAAAAATGGCATAATAACTTTTGAACCATCTAATGGTGGCAATGGTATTAAGTTAAATACTCCTAAACCTACATTAGTTACAATCGTAGATACTATCATTTGCATTATTATTGTTCCTACTGTAGAAGCTAAGAATTCTGCTCCTGCAAATCTTTGTATTGCATAATATATAATTCCAAATATAAATGCAAGTATTATGTTTATTAAAGGCCCTGCAATTGATACTATTGCTTCACCTTTTTCCATTGAAATCTTTCTTGTATAATTACTTGGATTTACGTGTACCGGTTTTCCCCATCCAATACCAACAAACACTAGCATTAATGTTCCTATTGGATCTAAATGTGCAAATGGATTTAAGCTTAGTCTTCCTTCCATTTTTGCAGTATTATCTCCTAACATATATGCTGTAATACCATGTGCAAATTCATGGAATGTAATTGCAATTAATACTCCTGGTATTCCTAATAATGTTAAATATAAAGCTGTTGGGCTAGACAAAAGACTAACCAATGATATTAATACTAATATCCCAATCACTATATAAAGTGTTCTTCTATCAAATGAAAAATTAAACATATTTACTCCTTTGTATCCACCTTTTATTTTAATCTTAACTAATTATTTTTCTATTGGCTTCATTGTTGGGAACAATAATACATCTCTTATTGATGCAGAATCTGTTAAAAGCATTACAAGTCTATCTATTCCTATTCCTTCTCCTCCTGTTGGTGGCAATCCGTATTCAAGTGCCATAACAAAATCTTCATCCATCATTCCAGCCTCATCATCGCCGTTTTCCCTTGCTCTTATTTCTTCTTTAAATCTCTCATATTGATCTATTGGATCATTTAATTCTGAGAATGCATTTCCATATTCACGTCCATCAATAAAAACTTCAAATCTTTGTGTTAATCGTGGATCATTCTTACATTTTTTAGCAAGTGGTGATATTTCTATTGGATAATCATATATAAATGTTGGTTGTACTAATGTTTTTTCAACATATTCATCAAAGAATAAACTAATTACATTTCCTCTTGTTTCTTTTCCTTTTGGAATTTCTATATTTCTTTCTTTTGCTAAAGCTACTGCCTCTTCATCAGTATTAATAGTATTAAAATCAACTCCCGTTACTTCTTTTATACTATCTATCATACTAATTCTTTTCCATTTTCCACCTAATTCTATTTCTGTTCCTTGATATATTATTTTAGTTGTTCCACACACTTTCATGCTACACCTTTGGAATATTTCTTCTGTTATGTCCATCATATCATGGTAATCTTGATATGCTGAATAAAATTCAATAGAAGTAAATTCTGGATTATGTCTTATATCCATACCTTCATTTCTAAATATTCTTCCTATTTCATATACTTTATCATAACCACCAACTATTAATCTTTTTAAGTTTAACTCTGTTGCTATTCTTAAATACATATCTATATCTAATGTATTATGATGTGTTATAAAGGGTCTTGCTGTTGCCCCACCTGATATTGTATTTAATATTGGTGTTTCTACCTCTAAATATCCTTTTTCATTTAAAATATTTCTTATTTCATTTATTATTTGAGTTCTTTTAATAAAAGTTTCTTTTACTTCTGGATTCATTATTAAATCTACATATCTTTGTCTATATCTTAAATCAACATCTTTTAATCCATGGAATTTTTCTGGAAGTGGTCTTAATGATTTAGAAAGTAATGTTACACTTTTAGCATGAACTGAGATTTCTCCTGTTCTTGTTTTAAATACAAAACCAGTAATTCCAATAATGTCTCCTATATCCCAAGTTTTAAATGCTTTATAACTTTCTTCTCCTAAGTCATTTATGCTTACATAACTTTGGATTTTTTCATCACTATCTTGAATAGTACAAAATGATGCTTTACCCATTATTCTTTTTGCTATTATTCTTCCAGCTACTGTTACATCTTTTTCTTCAAATTTTTCATAGTTTGCTTTTATTTCTCCTGCTGTATTTGTTCTATTAAATTTTGTTATTTCATATGGATCTTTTCCTGCTTCTTGTAATTCTTTTAATTTTTCTCTTCTTATTTGCATTAAACGGTTCATGTCTAACTCTTCTGTTTGATTATTGTTATTTTTGTTTTCTGACATTTATATCTCTCCTATCTCTATAAATTCATTTACTATGCTATTATACCTTAATTTACCAAAAAAGTAAAGAAGAACTATATGTTTTTACAAAATAGTTCTTCTTTTATTTCCTTTTAAACTTCTAATCTTTTATTTCTATATTCAAGTAGCTATGAAAGCAAAATTCTTGAAGATGATATTATAACAATTTACGGTCAATCTATGGGAACATATACATATGAAGCAGTTCTTGGAAATTCTGTTACTATCCCTGCAATACTTGCTATGTATATAGATATAAATTAATATAAAGTAAAACAAAAAAGAGAAGAAATTATATTTTCTCCTCTTTTTATATTTGGCTGGGGTACTGTGATTCGAACACAGGAATGTCGGAACCAGAATCCGATGCCTTACCACTTGGCGATACCCCAAAATACTTTAATATTATAACATATAAATATTAAAATATAAAGCCATTTTTTAATTTTATTTTATAAACTTTTTAATATGTTTTCATATTTTGTATAATTTGGCTCATATTTAGAAAGTAATTTATAAAATGCTTTACAATGAGTTTTATATTTTAAATGACAATATTGATGTAAAACAATATAATCTATAATTTTTCTTCCATATTTTACAACTTCAGGATTTATTGTTATTTTATTTTCTTCACATTTGCCTAATACTTGCATTTTTTCTATTTCAAATTCCTCTGGAGCAAATCCTAACATTATTCTTGTTTTTTCCATAGCTCTTTCTATTTCAACATTTGCAATTTGTTCGTACATTTTTTCAATTGCTAAATCTAAAATAGTTACATTTGAAATTTTTTTATACTTGTTAGGTAGTGATATTTTTATAGTTTTTTCTTCCACATCTAACTCAGTAATTTTAATATTTTTATAAACAATTTTTACTCTATAATCTACACCTAATACTGGTACTGGATGTCTTTCTATGCTATTATTTACAGTTAATCTAACGTTTGTTCTTCTTTTTACTATATTCATTTCATATCACTCCTTGTCAAATTTTTGTTTTGCGAATTGCTGTTCGCCTTTGTTGTTCTTATTTTATATTCTAATTTTTATTTTGTCAATAGTTTTTTATAAAAAAATTAAAATGTTTGTTCGGTATTTTTTGTAAGTCTTCTATACCAATAATTTGACAAGAAAAAAATTTTGAGACAAATGGGTATGTCCTCATTTGTCTCATTTATTATTATTCAGCTTTTTTATCTTCTTTAGCTGGTTCTTCTTTTACTTCTTCTGCTTTAACAGGTTCTTCTTTAACTGTTTCTACTGGTTCTTCTTTTACAGTATCTACAGTTTCTTGAACTACTGGTTCTGCAGTTTCTACTGCTGGTGCTTCTTCTGGGCTACTCTCTACTGGAGCTTCTTCAGCTACAGTTGTTTCTTCTACAACTGGTTCTTCTGCTAAATCTTCTTTAATAGTAATTTCTCTGTTTTCAATTCTTGCTCCAACTTGTTCTTTAGTTTTAGCAGCTTTTCCAAGTCTATCTCTTAAGTAGAATAATCTAGCTCTTCTTGCTTTACCTACTCTTACTAATTCTACTTTTTCAACTAATGGTGAATGTACTAAGAATGTTTTTTCAACACCTACACCGTAAGAGATTTTTCTTACTGTAAATGATTGATTAACTCCTCCACCTTGTACTTTAATAATGATTCCTTCAAAAACTTGGATTCTTTCTTTATTTCCTTCTTTTATTCTTACGTGTACTCTAACTGTATTACCAACTTTTAATTCTGGTATTTTATTTTTCAATTGTTCATGTTCAATTGATTTAATAATATCCATTTTAGAATATCCTCCTTTTCTTCCTAATTTTATTATTTTAGAGCGGTGCATTTGGGATTTTGCACTTCTTTTTTGTTTTATTTTTCTTTTTTTGTTTTCTATTATTATTTATTTAATAATAAATCAGGTCTTTTCTTTTTAGTTATTTCTAAAGCTTGATTTTTTCTCCATTTGTCTATTTCTCCGTGATTTCCTGAAAGTAATATCTCTGGAACTTTCATTCCTTCAAATACTTCTGGTCTTGTATATTGTGGATATTCAAGTAATCCATTTGAAAAGCTTTCTTCTTTTATAGAATCATCGCTTAAGACACCTTCTACATATCTACTTACACTATCTATTAATACCATTGCTGGAAGTTCCCCTCCTGTTAGTACATAATCTCCAATAGATATTTCTTCATCCACTATTTTATCAAGTACTCTTTGGTCTATACCTTCATAATGACCACAAAGAATTATTAAATGGTTTTCTTTAGATAACTCTACGACCTTTTTTTGGTTTAATGTTTTACCTTGTGGAGACATATATATTACTTTTGCATTATCTTTATTATTTAAAGACTCATATGCTCTATATACTACATCTGGCATCATTACCATACCAGCTCCACCACCATATGGAGTATCATCTACTTTATTATGTTTGTTTCTCGCAAAATCTCTAATATTAACTAAATTAATATTAATTTGCTTATTTTTCTTAGCTCTTCCAATTATACTCTCATTTAAACTTGAAAACATTTCAGGGAAAAGTGTTAAAACATCAAATTGCATTTTCTCCTCCATATTACATTAATCCCGGAATTAGGTGTACTATCATTTTTCTTTGTTCCATATCAATATTTTTAATTACATCTTCTATTGCTGGTAAAAGAATTTGTTTTCCTAATTCATTTTTTACAACATATATATCCGAACTTCCAGAATTGAATACATCATCTAGAATTCCTATTTTTTCTCCTTCATCAGTATAGACTTCTAATCCTATCATATCTACAATATAGTAAGTTCCTTCTTCTAAAGGTTCTTCATTATTTCTATCTACTACTAAGTAGTAATTGCGAAGCAAATTTGCATCATCTGGATTTTCTATACCTTTGAATTTTATTAATACCATTTCTTTATGATATTTTACTTCTTCTATTTCATATTCTTTTCTAGTATTTTTATTTTGGACATATACTTTTTTTAAGTTGTCAAATCTCTTTTTTATATCATCTGTAAATGGTTTTACTTTTACCATCCCTTTGATACCAAATGTATTTACGATTTGACCAATTTCAAGATATTTTGTCATATTTAAATACTCCAATTATCCTATAAATTCTACTAACACTTTTTTGTGTTCTTTTGCAGCTACTGATTTCATTACAGTACGTATAGATTTTGCAAGTCTTCCCTGTCTACCTATAACTTTACCCATGTCCTCTTTTGCTACTTTTACTTCAAATGTAGTAGTCTTTTCATCATCTTTTTTTGTTATTTCTACTGCGTCTTTATTATCTACTAAATTTGAAATAATAATTTTCAATAGTTCTTCCATTTTTACCTCCAATAATCTAATTGGCTTTAAAAACTTTAAAGATTAAGTTAATAATTATTTAACTTTTTCCATTAAGTCTTTTACTGTTGGTGTTGGTTTTGCACCATTTTTAATCCATTGTTCAAATTTTTCTTTATCTACAACTATTGTAGATGGTTCTGTCATTGGATCATATGTTCCTATTTGCTCGATTATTTTACCATCTCTTGGAGATCTTGAATCTGCAACTACTATATGATAAAATGGAGCCTTTTTCTTTCCTTGTCTTTGTAATCTGATTTTTACCATTATTTTCACCTCCGAATTTTTAAAATATTTATAATATATATATGTATACAATTTAAGCAAGTTAAATTGCATAAGTTATCTGTAACTCGCTTCGCTTCGTACAGCTAACTTAATCTTAATAACAATATTTATTTCATGAAATTCTTTAGACTATTTTCGTCTATACCTTTCATTATTTTCTTAAGTCCACCTTTGTTGCTCTTCATTTTTTTCATCATTTTTTGTGTCATTTCAAATGATTTTATGAATTTGTTTATTTCTTGTACTGATGTTCCGCTTCCGCTTAGCTATACGTTGTCTACGGCTACCATTTAGAAGTCTTACATCTCTTTTTTCCTCTTTTGTCATTGAGCATATTATTGCCTCAATTCTTACAAATTCTTTATCATCTATTTTCACATCTTTTAATTGGTTCATTCCTGGTATTAATTTAAGTAGTGATGAAAATGAACCCATTTTCTTTATCTGTCTTATTTGTGTTAAATAATCATCTAAATCAAATTCTCTTTTTCTTAACTGTTTTTCTAATTTTTCTGCTTGTTCTTGGTCAAATGACTCTTCTGCTTTTTCTATTACAGAAAGAATATCTCCCATCCCTAAAATTCTACTTGCCATTCTGTCTGGATGGAATACTTCTATATCACTTAGTTTTTCTCCTGTTGCTGCAAATTTTATTGGTTTTCCTGTTACTTTCTTAACTGAAAGTGCTGCACCACCTCTGGTATCACCATCAAGTTTTGTTAGTACAACTCCATCTATTCCTACTGTATCATTAAATTTTTCTGCAACATTTACAGCATCTTGACCTGTCATACTATCTACTACAAGTAATATTTCATGAGGTTTTATATTAGATTTTAATCTTTTTAATTCATCCATTAATTCCTCATCTATATGAAGACGACCTGCTGTATCTAATATTACAACATCATTTAATTTTGATATTGCAACTGATAACGCTTGTCTTGCAATATGAACTACATCTTTTGATGTCTCATTTGCATATACTGGTATATTCAACTGTTTTCCAACTACTTGTAATTGTTTTATAGCTGCTGGTCTATACACATCACATGCAACAAGCAATGGCTTTTTTCCTTGTTTTCTAAATAAATTTGCAAGTTTACCCGCTGTTGTTGTTTTACCAGATCCTTGAAGACCTACTAACATAATTATAGTTGGTGGATTTGGTGTAAAGTTTACTTTGCTTTCAGTTCCACCTAACAATTCTACTAGTTCATCTTTTACAATTTTTACTACTTGTTGTCCTGGTGTAAGTGACTTTAATACATCTTGACCAAGTGCTTTTTCTCTAATTGATTCTATAAATTCTTTAACAATCTTATAGTTGACATCAGCTTCTAGAAGTGCAAGCTTTACCTCTCTTAGCATTTCTTTTAAATCACTATCAGTTATCCTTGCTTTTCCTCTAATTTTTCTTGTTATTTCTTGTAACCTAGAAGATAATCCTTCAAAAGCCATAATCTCAACTCCTATCTATTTTATTTTTCTGTTGTTTAAACTAAACAATTTAACTCTTTTTTTACATTTTCTAGCACATTTGCTATTTCTTTATCTGAATAATCTTTTTGTATTTTTGTAAGCTCTGCTAGAGCTTTTTCAATTCTTTTCTCTTGATTTAACGTCCTTTTCATAAATTGTAGCTTTTCTTCGTACTCGAAAAGTTTTTTCTCCCCTTTCTTTATAATGTCTCTTACGGCTTGTCTTGTTATATTATTATTCTCTGCTATTTCTGATAATGACAAGTCGTTATTGTAGTAATCATCTATGAATTCATATTGTTTTTCAGTTAATAGCTTTCCATATAATTGACAAAGCATACTAACTTCAACTTTCTTTTCCATAGCTTACCTCTTTTCTTTTTTGTAATGCTAATATACTTTACACTATTTTTTCTTATTTGTCAATACTTTTAAAGAAAAAAATAGGAAAATCACTTAATTTTAGTAATTTTCCTATCTGCTATTTATAAAATAGCATTTGAAACAATATCCTCTAGTATGGGAATATTGTTTGGAAAGACTTTTTCTTCTTGTAGCAGGCCCTTAATTTGGTCAATCGTCATCCATTCAATTTTTGCTGTCTCGTTCCTATCATACAAATGTGGAGCTTTTTTACATTTATCTACCTCAATTTTAAATACCACAATCGTATGGAAAACGATATCTCCATTAGGATACCTTGTTATATGCTTTGGTCCAGCATATACATTTACCAACTCCAAATCATTTTTATTGGCAATATATGCTGTTTCCTGCTGAAGTTCATTTACAGCACATTCTTGATAGTTTTCGCCTATCTCAATTCCACCGCCCGGAAGACCGAACTTATGAAAATCTCTTCTAAGCTGTAGCAGAATTTCTTTCTGTCTACTATTAGAATTTGTTCTGTAAACAATAACTCCCGTTCCAGGCACTTGTATTGGTCTTTCACCAATAAACTGTCTTATATAAGGCACATAGTTTCCAAAGTAAATGGCTCCGCCATCTTCCATAGAATAATACACGCCTTCATGGTATACTGCATCTAATGGATAAACAATAATAGCTCCTGTCTTTTTATCAATATCATATCCAGATTTTTTCCTTCCTTGATATTTGTCCCGCAGTTCAAAAACTTCAGTTCTTTCCAACATGATAAACTCCTTCCATGAGTTATGCTTAGTATTTTATCACTTTTTTTACAATTAGTCAAAAAAAAACATATTTAAACCACAAAAGTTTAAATATGTTAATTTTTTTATAATGCTAGAAGTATAAGATATAATACTATTATTAAAACAATTACTCCAAGTGTTGCTGCTATTGTAAGCATTACTGTAGCTGCTGGACTTAATTTTGCTCTTTCTACTTTTTTCATTTCATTTGTATTTTCTTCCTTCACTTCTTCCTTTTTTGTTTCTTCCATATTTATCTTCTCCTTTGTTTTCTTATTAATTTACTCATATTTTATTATAATATCAAAAATTTGTCTATAGTTTTTTATTATTTTCTTAAAGTTGCTCCAAATTTTTCCTCTAACTCTTTTGTAATTTCTTCCATAACAGGATTTATTTCATCATCTGACATGCTCTTTGTTTTATCTCTAAATATTAAACTATAAGCAATACTCTTCTTACCTTCTCCTATTTTTTCATCTCTGTAGATGTCAAATAATTTTATTTCTTCTAATCCTTTTTTACCCTTTAATAGTCTTTTAGCTTTCTTTGTAATTGCTTGTTCTATGCTTCCAACTTCTACTTCTTCATCAACTATAATTGCAATGTCTCTTTCTACAGCTGGGAATTTTGGTACTTCTTGGTATTTTTTATTTTGTTTAGAATATTTAACTACTTTTGTAATATTTAATTCTGCTAAATAACATCTCTTATTTATATCATAATTCATTAAAACTTCTGGATGTACTTCTCCTATTGTCGCAATTACATCTAAACCTACCTTTATATTAGCACATCTTCCTGGATGGTATGAGCTATTTTCTTTTTCTTTTACAATATCATAGTGATTTACATTTGATGCTTCTAATACATTTTCAATTAACCCTTTTAATGTATAAAAATCAATATCATCGCCATACATTCCAATTGTTAAAATATTTTCTTGTAATGGAATTTCACCTTTTTCTACTTCACCATTGATATTTCTATAACTTCTAGAAATATCAAATAATTTTACATTTTGATTTTTCCTATTGTTATTTAAAGCTAAAATTTGCATCATACTAGGAATAGTTGTTGGTCTCATTAATTTATATTCATCACTTAATGGATTTGAAATCTCTATTGCGTTATCTATTAATTCTTTACGTATTTTTGATTTTTCTAAATCTTTTTCTCCAACAAATCCATATGTATAAATTTCAGATAAGCCATTATTTACTAATACATTTTCTATTTTTTGTTCTATTTTTTGTTCTTTTGTTCTTACACCTAATGTTGCCTCTGCTTTTATTAATGTTGTATCTAATTTATCATATCCATAGAATCTAGCAATTTCTTCTGCAATATCTGCTACAAATTCTAAGTCCATTCTAAAATATGGAGCAATTGCATAATCATTTTCCACTTTTATATCTAATTTTTCTAATATACCTATCATTTCTTCTCTAGATATATTAGTTCCAAGTAAATCATTTATTCTATCTACATCTAATTTTATTTTGTTTATTTTTTGTTTAGTAGGATATACATCTACTTTTCCAGGCACTTCTTCTCCTGCGCCTAACTCTACTACTAACTCTACTGCTCTATTTATTGCACGGATTGCATTTTCTGATGATAATCCTTTTTCATATCTAGAAGAAGCCTCTGTTCTTAGTCCTACTTTTTTTGCTGTCTTTCTTACACTTCCTCCATAGAATACTGCTGATTCAAATACAACTGTTTTTGTATCATCTTCTATTTCTGAATTTTCTCCGCCCATTACACCTGCTATTGCAACTGGCTTTTTCTCATCTGCTATAACTAGATTATCCTCATTTAATTCTCTTTCTACACCATCTAACGTTGTTATCTTTTCACCGTTTTTTGCTCTTCTTACTGTTATATGTTTTCCTTCTATTGAATTAATATCAAAGGCATGCATTGGTTGACCTAGTTCTAACATTACATAGTTTGTTATATCCACTATATTATTAATACTTCTTACACCACATGCTTTTAATCTTCTTTGCATCCATTCTGGTGATGGTCCAATTTTTACATTTTTAACGACTCTTGCAATATATCTATAACATAAATCTGGTGCTGTTATATCTACTTTTAATCCTTCTATTTCCTTTTTATTTTCTACTTTTAATTCATCTAAATTCTTTCTTGGATTTTTAAAAGGCTTTCCAAGTGATGCTGCTGTTTCTCTTCCTAAACCTTCTATTGATAAACAGTCTGGTCTATTTGGTGTTATTTCAAAATCTATTATATCTTCTCTTAAATTTAATACTTCTACTATATCTTTTCCTAAATCTTTTTCATAAGATGCAGGTAAAATCATTATTCCATCTTCTATTTGATCTGGATAATCTTTTATATCTAATCCAAGTTCTCCAACAGAACACATCATTCCACAAGAGTCTACTCCTCTTAGAGGGCTTTTTACAATCTTCTTTCCTCCTGGAAGTTCTGCTCCATCTTTTGCAATTGGTATAATATCATTTTCCTTAATGTTTTTAGCACCTGTAACTATTTGTACTATTTCATTTCCTACATTTACTTTAGTTACTACTAATTTATCTGCATTTGGATGTTTCTTTATTTCTAATATTTTTCCAACTACAACGTTTTTAATATCATTTCCTTTTTCAATGATTTCCTCTACTTTTGACCCTGTCATAGTTAAAATATCTCCCAATTTCACAGTATTAACATCTATATCACTATATTCTTTTAACCATTCCACACTTGCTTTCATTTATTTTCTTCCTTTCTCTTATCTTTCTTCTTCATGATAACTATATCTATGTTCATGATTTAGATTTTCATTATATCCTATAGGATTTGGGGTATATCCTGTTTGTAAACTACTACTAAATTTTTGTCTTTCTTTCAATCTATCTCTATATTTATCTATATGTACTTTTGCTACTTTATCTGGAATTAACTTAAATCCATCTCCTTCTTGAACTACTGAATATCCTTCATTTTTGCTTACAAATTCCATTGCTTTTTTTAATGGATATATCTTATTTTTCTTTGGCTTTTTACTTAAAAAACTCAAATTAAACACTCCTCCTAAATATCAAATTTTTGATCATTTATATAAAATTACTTTGTTACTTACCTAAAATTGTTTTAAAAATCTTATATCATTTTCAAATAATAATCTCATATCTTCTATTCCAAATTTTGCCATTGCAATTCTTTCTACACCAAATCCAAATGCAAAACCTGTATATTCATCTGGATCTATTCCACAATATTTAAATACATTTGGATGAACCATTCCACAACCTAAAAGTTCTATCCAACCTTCTCCTTTACAAACTCTACAACCTTTTCCTCCACATACAAAGCATGAAACATCTGCTTCTGCACTTGGTTCTGTAAATGGGAAATGGTGTGGTCTGAAACGTATTTTAGTATTTTCTCCTAAACATTTTTTAGCAAACATCTCTAATGTTCCTTTTAAATCTGTCATTGAGATATGTTTATCTACAACTAATCCTTCAATTTGATGGAATACTGGTGAGTGTGTTGCGTCAACACTATCTGAACGATAAACTGCACCAGGACATATTATTTTTATTGGTGGTTTCTTTTCCTCCATTACTCTTGCTTGTACTGGTGATGTTTGACTCCTTAATAATATATCATCATTTATATAAAATGTATCTTGAATATCTCTTGCTGGATGGTCTGGTGGTGTATTTAATTTATCAAAGTTATATGTTGCTTTCTCTACCTCTGGTCCATCTGCAATTTCATATCCCATGCCTAAGAATATTTCTTCTACTTCTTCTATTATTTGTGTTATTGGATGAAGTGATCCTAAAGCTATTTTTTTACTTGGTTCTGTAACATCTATATTTTCTGTTTCCAATTTTCTTTGTAATTCTTCAGATTTTAATTCTTTTTCTTTATCTTCTAATAAAGAATTTAATTCATCTCTTACTTCATTTACTAAACTTCCTATTACTGGTCTTTCTTCTGGTGACAGTTTTCCCATTCCTCTTAAAACTAAAGTTAATTCGCCTTTTTTACCCAAATACTTTACTCTTACATCATTTAAAGTTTTTAGGTCTTGACAGCTTTCCATTTCTTTTATGGAATTTTCTTTGATTTTTGCAATTTCTTCTTTCATGTTCTCGTTCTCCTTTTTTATTATTTATATATTTTAATATGGTTTATATGTTCTTGTTTCTTTATACTCACCATATTTATTACCTGAATATTTTTCCATCCTTTTTCTTATTTTTTCTTTATTTTTTTCTTCTCTTGTCATTTTCTCATGTGTTGTACTTTTTTCTTGTAATAATGCTGTTTTATTTTTCTTTTTTCTATGTTTTATCTTTACAAATATTTTTTGGAATATATTATTACTAACTTTAAAATAATATGTAACTACATAAACACCAAATTCATTTAAATTTATATCTACATCTACTATTTTTTTAGCATATTCTTTTTTAGTTTCTTCTATTTTCTGTAATATCTCTTGATTACTATAAGACTTAGAATCAAAATAATCTTCTACAATCTTTTGCTTTAACATATAATCACATCCTTATTAAATTTTATTTAAAATTTAACATCAAAAAAACCATTTCACTCCTACTTTTTAGGACGAAATGGCAAATTACATTCGTGGTACCACCTAAGTTCGTTAGTTTATTTATTATTACTAACCTCAATTAAGTTTTAACGGTACAACCGCTTTTCCCTACTATTATTTCAAGAAAAGACCTAAAAAGTGAAATTTCTATATATTTCATGCTAAATGGCTTTCAGCCTATGACCATTTTTCTCTTATGTAGCATTTTTACAATATATATACTTTGCTTTTTAATTGGCTTTCTCTATTTTTCTCATACTTCTATATTTTACCATAATTTTTACAGTAATTCAAGACTTTTGTAAAAAAATATACACAAAGCAAAAAAACTTTGTGTATTTTTCATTAATTTTAAGTATTTTTTATTGCAAGTATTGCAAATCTTCCATTCTTTTTAGAATATTCACAAGTTGATAAAGTTAAAAGTTTTTCTCTATGATCTATTTTTGAATCTATCTCATATAAAGAATTTTTCTTACAATTTTCTATATAATTATAATATTCTTCATCATTCTCAAAATCAATATAATTATAATATGAAAATTCATTTTCAGAATTTTCTTGATAAGCTTGTCCTTTAAATACTGCTATTATTTTATATGTTGCATCTTCCTTCGTTGTTGTTAAATTTATTTCTGGATGACTCTCATAATAACTTTTATTCTCATATGCTAATAAGTCATCAAACATTAATCCGTTATTATTGTTATGTCCATATATTAAAAAGTTATCACTTGGTCTTTCAAAACTATATCTACAATCTAAAAATATTGAACCATTTGAATTATATTCTTTTTTATAATTTCTAGTTAAATAATATTCATTATTATCTGCTTGTAATACTGGATAATTAATCTCCGTACCTTCTATTTTAAGCCAAGCTACTATTTCTTCATTTAGTTCTTGTACTTTTTTTAATTGTTCTATTTTGGGATTAACATTTTCAGTTTGTTCTCCACTTACGATGGTATTTTCTACAACATTTTCATTACTATCCATAATGTCTCTTATTTCTTCTATATCTGATTTTGTTTTTCCAACATTTATAAAATAATTTAGTAAGCGGTTGATATAAATACGTATTGAATATCCATTACCTCCGTTATAGAATAAATAAAAAATGGAGGTAGTTGAT
>CALXFI010000032.1 GCA_944387535.1 uncultured Clostridia bacterium
TTTTTTAATGTTTTCCAAAAAAATATTTGAAAAATTTTTTATTTTTCTATTGACATATTACCTACTGTCTTTATTCTTTTTTACATATTTAATCACACTTTTTAATTTTTATCAAGAAAAAAAGAACTTATCTGTTAATTTATTTTACAATAAGTTCTTTTATTTATATTATATTCTATTTACCTTCAGATATATAGTAACCTACACCTCTTTTAGTTATTAATATTTTAGGTGCTGATGTATCTTTTTCTATTTTTTCTCTTATTCTTCTTACTGTAACATCAACAGTTCTTATATCTCCATAATATTCATATCCCCAAACTTTTTCGAGTAAAGTTTCTCTAGTTACTACTTGTTCTGGTTGAGAAGCTAAAAATTTAAGCACTTCAAATTCTCTTAATGTTAAATCAATAACCTTTCCTCTTACTTTTACTTCAAATTTATCTAAGTCTAATTCCAAATCGCCAACAACAATTTTACTTTCCTTTTTCTTATCATCTTTTCTATCTAAAATTTGACTATTTGAAACAACTTCTACTTTTCTTAAATTAGCTTTTACTCTTGCAACTAATTCTCTTACACTAAATGGTTTAGTAATATAGTCATCAGCTCCAAGCTCTAAGCCTAATATTTTATCTATCTCACCATCTTTTGCTGTAAGCATTATAATTGGAACATTTAATGAATTTTTAACCCTTTTACATACTGATAATCCATCTAATTTAGGAAGCATTATATCTAATAGAATTAAGTCTGGTTTTTTTTCTAAAGCAATATCAACAGCTGTAGCACCATCACTTGCTTCTATAGTATTATATCCTTCCTTTTTCAAATTATAAACCAATATATCCCTAATTGGTTGTTCATCATCAACAATTAAGATGGTCTTTGCATCTTTCATTAATTCTTCATCCACAAAAAATTCCGCCTTTCTAAACTTAGCTTTATTTTTATAACTATATTTATATCACAAAACTTAAGTTTATACAAGTTTTTTTGTAAAATTTATCCTTACGAAATTACTCCTCCACCTAGAACAATTCCTTCTTCATCATAAAAAACTACTGACTGTCCTTTTGTAATTGCTCTTTGTGCTTCTTCAAATTCTACTTCTACGCCTTCGCCGCTTTTCCTTACAACTGCCTTTGCTTCCTTTGCTCTATAACGAATTTTAGCTAAACATTTGAACTCATCTTCTACCTCTACTTGAAAATTCAAATCTTTTGCAAATAGTTTTTTACTATACAAATCTTCTTCTTTTCCAACAATGACTTCATTGTTTTTATAATCTAAATCTACTACGTAAAGTGGATATTTATATGAAACTCCAATTCCCTTTCTTTGCCCTATTGTATAATTTATAAGACCTTTATGTTTTCCAAGTATCTCTCCTGTTTTTAGTCTTATATTTCCTTTTCTTGGTTTTTCTTCCATATGTTCTAATAAAAATCTTTGATAATCATTATCTTCAATAAAACATATTTCTTGACTATCTTTCTTTTTGGCAACCTCTAGACCTTTTCTTTCTGCTAAGTTTCTTATTTCCTCTTTGTTCTTATATTCTTGAAGTGGAAATATTATATGTGCTAATTCTTCTTTTGGAATATTATATAAGAAATATGTTTGGTCCTTTTTTTCTTCTTCTGATTTTCTTAATACATATTGGTTATACTTTTTAGAAAATTCTATTCTAGCATAATGACCTGTTGCAATATAGTCACAGCCTAATTCTTCTGCTTTATTATAGAATATTCCAAATTTCATCTTTTTATTACAATCAACACATGGGTTTGGAGTTCTTGCTTCCTTATATTCATTTATAAATTTTTGAATTACATAACAATTAAATTCTTGTTTTAAATCAAAAGTATAATGAGGTATTCCTAAAGTTTTACACACTTTTTTTGCATCTTCTACGTTTTTTCCTTCTTCTCCAAAAAGAAGCATTGTACAACCTATTACTTCATAACCTTTTTCTTGTAAGACAGCAGCTGATACTGAGCTATCTACTCCTCCGCTCATTCCTAATAATACTTTCATTTATTTCTCCTTTTAATCTCCTATTGGTGCAAAGTGGTCTGTAACTATTTCTCTATCACTTGAATACTCTGTTACTTCCATATCTAACAAATTTTTATATTCATCATATTTCTCTTCATTAATATTTTTACCATTTTTAAATCCTACCAATATTAAATTTTGTCTTACTGTATCTCCTACATCTCTTACTCTAAATAATTTTACTTCAGGAAATACTGCTTTATATGTTGCATATTCATATTTTATAAAATCATCCTCGTCTCCTTCTAAACTAGATATTATATTAGTTATTACCATTCCATTATCATTTAGAGCATTTTTTGCTTTTTGTAAAGCTTCATATGTTGTTAATTCAAAAGGTGCATTTAATCCTTTAAATGCATCTATTAAAATTGTATCATATTTATTTTCTGTACTATTTAAAAAACTTCTTCCATCTTGATGATATATCGTAAGTCTTGGATTATTAATATCTAAACCAAAATCATTTACAGCAAGTTCTGTCATTTTTTCATCAATTTCTGCTACATCTATTGTTTTATCTTGATATTTATTTAAATAATATGTAGGATATGTATATGCAGCTCCTCCTATCATAAGTGTAGACTTTGCATCTTTATTATAATAATCAAATAAATCATAATAGTATAAATATGCTGCTCCCATTTCATTTGTTTCTTGATTTATATATGACTCTAGTCCTGTATCTACCTGCATTGTTTTATAATTTATATCTCCAGCAGATACCTTCTTTATCCAAATCCTACTATACTCTGAATCTACATCTTCTATTATATCTGGATTGTTTTTATCAAATATAACTTTTCCATAATAATTAAGTCCTACCAATGCAAGCAAACAAGCAATCATACATGCACAATATTTTGCATTCTTTTTATCAAACATCATAAACGATAATACAAATAAAACTACTGTTATTATTAATATAAGAAATCTTACACCTAAGTTTGGTATTAATAAAAATCCTGCAACAAATGTTCCTACTATACTTCCAATAGTTGATAATGATGATATTTTCCCTGAAGTTTTTCCTATATCTTCATGTGTTTTATCTTCCAACTTTACCGCAAATGGAGATACCATAGCTAAAATAAAACTAGGTATTCCAAATACAAATGTCGAACATACTATTGCAACAAATACTAACTGAGTAGAAATCTCTGATAAAGGCTTCACAAGTATTGTTTCCAATATTGGTATTAAACTCGTAAAAAATGCTCCCACTAATATAAATAAAGATAATAAATTTATGTCTGGTTTTTTATCTGCAACCTTTCCTCCTAACCAATATCCTATGCTCATACTAGTTAGCATTATTCCAATAATTGTTGTCCAAATTAAATTAGAACTTCCAACATATGGTGATAATATTCTTGCTGCTACCAGCTCCAAGACCATCCCTAATGCACCACACAAAAATACTGTGATTTTCATCTTATATTTTTTCATAAGTTTCTCCTTTTTTCTATTCTTTATCTAAATCTAATTTTATATGAACATCTTTTAGTTGTTTATCTGAAACAACAGATGGTGCTTGCATAAGTAAATCTCTTGCTCTTTTATTTTTTGGAAATGCTATTACTTCTCTTATATTTTGGCTTTTAGCAATTAACATTACCATTCTATCAAGTCCTGGTGCTGCTCCTGCATGTGGTGGAGCTCCATATTGAAAAGCTTTATATAATGCTCCAAATCTATTTTTTACATCTTCTTCCTTATATCCTGCTATTTCAAATGCTTTTACCATAATTTCAGGATTATGGTTTCTAACAGCTCCTGATGCCATTTCATATCCATTACATACTAAGTCATATTGATATGCTAAAACTTCTAATGGATCTTTTGTTTCTAGTGCTTCTAAACCACCTTGTGGCATTGAAAATGGATTATGGTTAAAGTCTATTGTTCCTTCATCTGATAATTCATACATTGGGAAATCTACTATAAAACAGAATCTATATGTATCTTTTTCTAGTAAATCTAATCTATTTCCAAGTTCAATTCTAACTAGTCCTGCTATTTTTTGTGCTTGTTTTAGTTCGTCACCTATGAAGAATATAGAGTCTCCGTTTTTTAATCCATATTCTTTTTCTAGCATTTCTTTCATTTCTTCTGTTATAAATTTTGAAATTCCACCTTGAAGATTTCCTTCTTCATCTAATTTGACCCAAGCTAATCCTTTTGCTCCTACTTCTTCTGTTTTTGCAAAATCAGTCATCTTGTCAAAGAATTTTCTTCCTTGTTTAGCTCCATCAGGTACCACAATTGCCTTAACTGTCTTTCCTTCAAATGCTTTAAAGTCTGATTTTTCAAATACTTTTGTTACATCTTGAATTATAAGAGGATTTCTTAAGTCTGGTTTATCTATTCCGTATTTTTCCATAGCTTCTTTATATGGAATACGTATAAATGGACCTTCATCAACTTTCCAATTAGTAAATTTCTTAAATGTATATGGTACAACCTCTTCTATTACTTTAAATACGTCTTCTTGTGTTGCAAAACTCATTTCAAAGTCTAGTTGATAAAATTCTCCTGGTGCTCTATCTGCTCTTGGGTCTTCATCTCTAAAACAAGGTGCTATTTGATAATATTTATTAAATCCTGCAAGCATTAAAAGTTGTTTAAATTGTTGTGGTGCTTGTGGAAGAGCATAAAACTCTCCTGGATTTAATCTACTTGGTACTAAATAGTCTCTTGCACCTTCTGGTGATGAGTTTGCTAAGATAGGTGTTTGTATTTCTGTAAAACCTAATTCATCCATTTTATCTCTTAAAGTTTTCATTATTTTTGAACGAAGTAAAATGTTTTGGTGTAATTTTTCATTTCTTAAATCTAAAAATCTATATTCTAATCTTAAATCTTCTCTTACTTCTTGATTTGTATTTATTTCAAATGGAAGAACATTTTTACATTTTCCAAGCATTTCTATTTTTTTAGCTACAACTTCTACTTCTCCTGTTGGAATTTTTGTATTTTTACTACTTCTTTCCACAACTTGTCCCACTATGTGGATACAACTTTCTGTATTATAACTTTTTATTTGTTCTTCTAGTTTTTCATCATTTATAACTATTTGAGTTATCCCGAATTCATCTCTTAAATCGATGAATACCATTCCACCTAAGTTTCTTATTTTTTGTATCCATCCTGCTAGTTCTACTTCTTCATTTACATTACTTATATTTAATTCTCCACATGTTTTTGTCCTATACATTTCTTTCTCCCTCTTTTTTCCATTTTTAACTCTTATATAATATCATAATTTAAGCTTAATATCAATGTTTTAAAAGGTATATTTTTATTTTTTCTTGTGAATTATGTTGATTAATGGTATAATTAAATGGATATGGGAAATAACCATTATCATATTCCTTTTTCACTAATTAGTGAGAGGGTATCCTCAAGCTTTTTAGTTTTACATAGTATTTATTCAGCAATAAAGGTTTGGAGGAAAATATGTTTATTCTTCTTTTTGTAGTTTCTTTGGCAATCAGTATAGCATTGTATGTAATATACAAGAAAAAATGTTCAAAAATCAGATCAGAAGAAGGAGAAGAGGCTTACTCTGATTATAAAGAATATGACTCTTTTGGCATAAAGGTTACATCTATTATTAGCGTTGTTGTTTCTATTTCTTTTTTAATTGTTATATGTGTCCTTTCCTCCTCTATCTTCACATCATCTACTATTGATAGTAGAATCTCTATGTATGAGGAAGAGAATGCAAAGATTGAGGAAAGCATTAGCACAGCAGTACAAGGCTATATGGACTTTGAGTCAGAAACTTTTACGAATTTAAAGGATGAAGATGCAATGAGTTTAATTACTCTTTATCCTAAGCTCAAGTCTGATACTTTAGTCCAACAGCAGATAGATGTATATTTAGACAATAATGCTAAGATAAAGGAACTAAAAGAAGAAAAAATCAACGTATCAAAGCTAAAATGGCTTTTGTACTTTGGTAACTGATAAAAAGGTTCTTACCTTCCCCCTCCAAAGAGGGGGGGTTATTATATCTTTTTTAACCTATTTATTTTCCAAAATTATCACTTGTATTTTTATTAATTTAATGGTATTATGAATTTAGTTTTTAACAGGAGATAAATTTATGTATAAAGAAGTTTTTGATTTTTATGATAGAACAAGTATAAAATCTTATAATTTAGACCAATCAATGAGATACCAATTAAATATGCTTGATAGACTAGATGTTTTTACAAGAAAACATTGTGAAAATGTTGGTGACTTAACATGTAGATTATGCCAACATTTACATTGTAATAAAGGCTTTACAGAATATTGTACAATTTGTGGATATCTTCATGATATAGGAAAACAATTTATACCACCTGCAATTTTACAAAAGCCCGGTAAACTTACAGATGAAGAATATGAAGTAATGAAAACACACACTACAATTGGTTATAAAATGTGTATGGATGATTTAAAACTAAGACCATATGCAGCAGGGCCATATTATCATCATGAAGCTTTAAATGGAAGTGGATATCCTCAAGGTCTAACAAAAAAGGATATTCCTTATGAGGCTCAAATTATACGTGTTGCTGATGAGTATGATGCAATTGTTAGTAAAAGGCAATATAAATCACATATTGGTATTTCAGATACTTTGAAAATTTTAATTGAAAATACTAAACCAAATAAGGATGCTCAAAATAAAAAATGGGGAAAAAATAATCCCGCAATTGTACGTGTATTACTTAAAGTCGTTATTGAAGATATTGAGTATGAAATATTCCTTACTCAAGATTATGTTGAAGAATTAAAAGAAGAACTTAAGAGATTAAAACAAGTAGAAAAATATAAAATTGCTATGGACAAAGCCAAAAAAGAAAAAGATAAAAATTATTATTTAGAAGGTATGAAAATACTTCTTAAGAATGATGAAACACCAGAAAACTTTGAGTCTGCTTATGAAGAATATCAAAAAGCTTATGAAACCAGAAAAGCTATTATTGATAATCTATATAATGAAATTAAAATAATAAAGAAATTAAGAGTATAAAAGGTTCCTTAAAATAGGAACCTTTTTATTCATCTAGTCCAAAGCTTACTCCTAAAGCATTATTTACTTTATCAATTATCTTTTCATCATCAATATGACCTATTCTTTCTTTTAGCCTGCTCTTGTCTATTGTTCTTATTTGTTCTGCTAAGACTACAGAATTACTCTTTAGTCCACAAGAGTTAGAATCAATTTCTATATGTGTTGGTAATTTAGTTTTCCCTGTCTGAGACGTTATTGCTGCTGCAATGACTGTTGGACTATATTTGTTTCCTAGGTCATTTTGAATAATTAATACAGGTCTAATTCCTCCTTGTTCTGAGCCAACAACTGGACTTAAATCTGCATAAAACATATCGCCTCTTCGTATTTGCATATTCTTCACTCCTAATATTACTATATTGTCAAGTATGGTTATTTTTAGAAGTAGAAAATAGTTTTTAGCTATTTACATTTACCTCTCTATATAATATGTAAACAGCAATTTTTTTGTTAGTGTCCTCTATTTCTAATTTTGTTGGCATTCCTGTTTTTTTATTTATGTACAAGGATTTTTTTATTTTTAGATCTTTTTTACTTGAAGTTTCCATTATTATTTCTTCTTGATTTTCACTATATTTTGAATTATTACTTTCCTTATAATCAGTAATAAAACTATCTAAATCTAAATGATTTTCTGACAGATATTCATAATTTTCCAAAATAGATACTAGATTTAGATTTGTATTTTCTAGCTTTAATTCTCCATTTGTTTTTGTTATCTTTACACCTTTAATATTACTTGGCTCTAATACTTCTTGTGAGCTTTCATTTTCACCATCATAATTTTGTTTTATTATATATTTATTTTGATTTTTATTACTTTTAACTTCTACTTCTATTACAGCTTCATAATTTTTCATATTTAAAATATTATCTACCATCTCTTGACTACTTTTATTATTTCCAATTTTCAAATTTTTAGCCATATTAATTTTAAAAAATATAAAAATAACTAAAATTAAAAGAGTAACACAAAAACAAATAATTATAATCTTTTTTCCTCTTTTCAAAAAAACTCCCCCTAAAACAAAAAAGTAATGGATAGTTTAATCCACTACATTTTTATTCTATAAGGTTTTAAAATATTCATCTAACTTATTTATTAATTCTTTTTCAGTTTCGATTTTATTTATGCTATTTCTAAATTCACTAGAATTTTTCAAATTTTTAGTATACCAAGCAATATGTTTTCTGAGCTCTTTTATTGCAACTTCTTCTCCTTTTTCTTCCACTGCTAATTTTATATGTTTTTTAATAACTATTAATTTTTCTTCATTTGATGGAGGTTCTAATTTTTCTCCTGTTTCTAAAAAATATTTTATATTTCTAAATATCCAAGGGTTACCAAAACTCCCTCTTCCTATCATTATTCCGTCAACGCCTGTAGTTTCAAACATTTCATATGCTGATTCTTCATCTACTACATCGCCATTTCCTATAACTGGTATTCTTACATTTTCTTTTACTTTTTTTATTATATCCCAATCAGCTTTTCCTGTATAAAATTCTGTCCTTGTTCTTCCGTGTACCGTAATTGCAGAAATTCCAACTTCTTCTGCGATTTTTGCCACTTCTACTGCAACTATATGGTCTCTATCCCAACCTTTTCTAATCTTTACAGTTACAGGAACTTTCGATGCTTTTACTACTGTTTCCATTATACTTTTTGCTTTATCCAAATCTTGTAATAATCTACTCCCATCTCCATTTTTTACAACTTTAGGAGCCGGGCACCCCATATTTATATCTATTATATCTGCAAAATCGCTCATATACCTTACTGCATATTCCATACTTTCTTCATCACTTCCAAATACTTGGAAACTTATTGGCCTTTTTTCCCCTTTAGTATTAAATAATCTTTTAGTTTTTTGGTCATTATGAAACATTGCTCTTGAACTTGCCATTTCTGTGCATACCATTCCAGGATTACCTACCTCTTTACAAATAACACGAAAAGGCAGGTTTGTAACACCTGCCATAGGAGCTAGTATTAAATTATTTTCTAATTCTACATTTCCTATTTTTAATGGATGTATAAACATCTTTTTCTCCTTTTTAGAAACTATATTTAATAAGATGTGTCCCAAATGCGAAATTTTTTACGCAAAGGAAACGTCCCTAACGCGAAATTATTTCACAAATATTGTTTTTTGTCTCTTACTACTAATGTTTAATAATATTCCAACTAGTATAAAGTTTGTAATTAATGAACTTCCTCCATAACTTATAAATGGAAGTGGTACACCTGTTATTGGTAATAATCCCATTACCATCCCTATATTTTCTACTACATGGAATAGAAATATTCCAGTAATACCTGTTGCAATTAATGAACCTGTTTCATCTTTTGCCGTTTTTGCTACGTATAAGCTCTTAGTTATCAACAGTACATACAATATAACAACTGCCGCTGCTAATACAAATCCCATCTCTTCACCTATAACAGCAAAAATAAAGTCTGTTGATTTTGGATACAAATACCCTAATTGAGTTTGATTTCCTTTTAATAGTCCCATTCCTGTTAAGCCACCTGCACCAATTGCTATTTTTGATTGTATAATATTATATCCTGCACCTCTTGGATCTGACTCTGGATTTAAGAATATATCTATTCTTTGTTTTGCATGTTCTGGCAATAAAAAATTATATATTAAAGGTACAGATACAACAACTAGTAATATTGTAGCTATTATATATTTTTTGTCTATTCCTGCTGCTATTACCATTAATGCTGCTGCTACTATAAATGCTGCTGCTGTTCCAAAATCTGGTTGTTTTATTATCAATAATACTGGTACACCTAAAATTGCAAGCAATACTAATAATCTTGTTGGTCTATTTATTTCCTCTTTTCCTCTTTCTTGTATTTTATTTATTGCTAATGCTAAAAATAAAATTACAAATATTTTCGCAAACTCCCCTGGTTGGAAAGAGAAAAATCCTATATCAAACCAGCTGGTTGCTCCATTTATTTCTGGTGTAAACAATACCCCTACTAATAATAAAATAAACAAACCATATAGTACCGGTGAAATCTTTACTAATGTCTCATAATCTATTATCATTACACCAACCATTATTATCAAACTTACCACAAACCATATACACTGTTTATTAAATTCATCATGCTCTGTTTCTTGTGTCGCAGAAAATAGTGCAACTAATCCTATGACACAAAGAATTATTGCAACTATTAATATTGTCCACTCCACATTTTTTAATTCTCTCTTTCTCATTAAACCACTCTTTTTCCTAATTATTTTCTGATTTAATTTCTTCTTTTGCTTTTGTCTCTTCTTGTTCTTCTATGTTTTCTTCTTTCTTTATTTCTTCTTGTTTCTTCTCTGTTTTTTGGGCATTTACTTCTTCTATTATTATCTCTGCTTGTTCTACTTTAGCTTCCGCTTCTTCTTCTTTCTTTTCTTCAATTTCTTTTTGTGCAACTTTTTCTTCTTGATCTACACTTTCTTTTTTATCTTCGTTTTTATTCTCTTCTTTTACCTTTACTTTCCTTGCTTCATTTTTTATATTTAAAATTGGAATATTGGCATATAAGGCTGGTGCCCCATTAGTTCCATCACTATTTTCTTTATTTGTTAGCCTTACATCTATTGCACTTTCATCTACATCTATGTATTTTTTTATTACCTCTATAATCTCTTGTTTCATTAATTCTAAGAAATCTGCTGAAACATTTGCTCTGTCCTGCATTAAAACTAAATGTAGTCTCTCTTTTGCTGTATCTCTTGAGCTATTATCATTTTTATTTTCTTTCTTTTTCCAGTTTTTAAAAAATTTTGTTATGTTTTCAAACATACTTCCTACTTACCCCCAACGTTTATTGTTTTTTGAATAATCTTTTTAGTTTCGCAAAAAATCCTTTTTCTCTTCCTGGAATAGTTACTTCTATTTTTTCTCCTAATACTCTTTTTGCAATTTCAATATATGCTTTACCTGATGGTGCCTTTTTGTTTTGTATTACTGGCTCTCCTTTATTTGTTTGTGTGATTATATATTCATCATCTGGTACTACACCAATCAAATCTATTGATAACAAATCTACAATGTCATCAACGTCCATCATTTCTCCTTTTTTAACCATATTAGGTCTTATTCTGTTGATTACTAGTTCTGGATTTTTTATTTCTGATGATTCTAAAAGTCCTATAATTCTATCAGCATCTCTTATAGCTGATATTTCTGCTGTTGTTACAACAATTGCACGGTCTGCACCTGCAATAGCATTTTTAAATCCTTGTTCGATTCCTGCTGGGCAATCTATTAATATATAGTCAAATTCTTCTTTTAGTTTTCCTACTAATTCTCTCATTTGTTCTTCGTTTACTGCGCTTTTATCTCTTGTTTGGGCTGCTGGTAGTAGGTATAATTCTTTAAATCTTTTATCTTTGATTAGGGCTTGTCTTAATTTACATTTTCCTTCTACAACATCTACGATGTCATATACTATTCTGTTTTCTAGTCCCATTACTACATCTAGGTTACGTAGTCCTATATCTGTATCTACTAATGCTACTTTTTTTCCTTCTAATGCTAAGCTCGAACCTAAATTTGCTGTTGTTGTTGTTTTTCCTACTCCGCCCTTACCTGATGTTATTACTATTACTTCTCCCATAATTTTCCTCCTTAGGATTTTAAAAACACATTTTTAATAGTTATATGATATAACGAAAATGCCAAAAAGTCAATTAATTTTACACAAAAATAACAAAAATATTTCTAAAATATTACAATTTCTTTACAAAGTTCTTTTTGCTAGGGAAATAAGGCACAAAAGAAACTAATTGAATAAAAATTTAGTTTCAATTAGTTTCCTTAATTAATAACTTTAATATAAATATTTTATTGTCTTTTTAAGTATTATTTGTTACATAAAGCACAAATCTAAATGAAGTTTCTGGAGATCCTTGTCCATTATCTTCATAACGTTCAGAAGCACTTTCAAAACTACTATTATCATTTATTATAGTACCGCCTCTACGAATATATGAATTAGAAGAATTAGTTCTTTCTGCTACATATTCATTACAATTTCCTTCTAGATCATAAATATTACAAACTTTATCTTTTTCATTTTTTCCTGATGTTTCTACTACATTTTTATGTCTTTCTTCTGAATAACTTGTTACTGAAAAATAGTTACCATTTACATCTAATTTTTCATTTACAAAGCTCATTGTTACATCCCATTGTATTCCTGAACACAAACTACTTTTAACATTATCGTTATCTATAAAAGTTTTTGCTTCTGATTTAGCATTTGCTTGTGATATATTTTTCCATACAGTTGCGTCTTTTTTGCTTACTAATTTGTCATTTTCTATTCCTGCTTCAAATCGTGATATATAAAAGCCTCCCACATTTAGTACTATTTGTTTTTCTTTTTCTTCATTATTTGAGCTTCTATCTTCTGTTGCTGGTTGTATTTCTTCTGGCAAATATCCTGTGTCAGTATATACTACTGATGAAATATCTTTATTTGCATAATCTTTATTTCTTGTATATTGTAGTTCATTTGTTACTGGCACCCATACAAATTCATTTTGATTTTCGTCTTGTATTACTAAACCATCTGATATAGTTTCTGCTCCAGGTAATATTTTAAATCCTGCTGGGATAATTGCTTTATCACCATTTTTATCTTGATAATTTTCATTTTTATCTGATGTTTGTCCGGGTTGTATTTGGTCTATACTTCTTTCCTGCATTTCTTCTTTAAAATGTAATTCTACAGCTACTTTATCGCTATCTTCTGCAGAATAATCTGTATAAAATGTCTCATCATCTATTTTTATACCTTGTACATAGAAAATATTATGGCTAGTAGAATTTATAATATATAAATCTTTTAACTGGTTTATTTGTTCTTCAGTTGTTGCCTCACCATTTCTTATTTTTTCATAATCTTTTCCATAATTTAAAGTGACATTTTCCATTGCAGCAAGGTCAATTACATAAAAAGGTCCTATGTCTGTAGCTTGACTAATAGAATCAATATGGCTCGTATTTGTATATTCAATGCTTTTATTTGCCGGAATATTTCCATACTCTGAATAATAATTAGAAATTTTATCACGTAAATTTTCTATATCTGCTTGCATATTATTTAATTTAGTAGTCCTTATACTATCTGCAGTATTATAAATAACTACATTTGTTAAAATTAAAATAACTGCAACTGTAATGCTTAAAGTAACTAAACTAATTCCCTTATTTCCTTTTAACAAGTTTTTCATCCTTTGAATTCTCCTTTTTTATCTTTAGTATTAGTTTACTATTAATTGGCATTTATTTCAATAGTTTTTTCTATTAAATTGTAAATTTTATTTCTTCTTCTATATACAATATCTTCTTTTATATAAAGTAACCAAAGAAAAATGATAATAAGAAAAATTGCAAGATTTTGTACATAGAAAATAGTTATACTTCCTAAAAATGTAACAATAATTAAAATTATAAAAGAAATGCGATTAGTATACATCTCTGCTTTTCTTTTACCAAATATTATATGTAAAATTCCATTTAATATTCTTCCTCCATCTAATGGATAAAATGGTATTAAATTAAATAATATAAGTAAAATATTTGAATAGATTATTTTTAACCCCAAAAACATATTCATATTAACCTTAAATGTTATTAATATTATTAATAAATTAGTTAATGGTCCTGCTAAGGCTACAACTATCTTTTTTATTTCTAACAAATTTCCATTTATAATTTTTCTATTATAATCTTTCGGAACTACTTTAAATGAAATACTTACTCCGTATGGGCTTAATTCTAGTTTATTTGGCTTCATGCCAAGTAGTAAGCCACATACTAAATGCCCTAATTCATGAATAACAGCAAAAACAAGTATTAATACATATGCTTCTATTTGTTTTGTAAAATAAAATAGTATTAGAAATAAGAAAATTTTTAAATCTATTTTAAATCGCATAGGCTACCTCCTTTATAACTCTAAAATACTCTCAGGATCTACTTTTCTTTCTTGATACCTAATCTCAAAATGTAAATGTGGACCTGTAGAGTTACCTGTAGAACCTACTTCTGCAATTTCTTGTCCTTGTTTTACTATGTCTCCTTGTTTTACATATAAATTATTACAATGAGCATATATAATACTTACTTCTCCTATTTGTATTTTTAAATGTTTTCCATAATCTCCTTCTTCTGATGCAAGTACTACTTCACCATCTGTTGCAGATTTTATTTTTGTTCCTAAATTTGCAGCTATATCTGTTCCTGTATGATTTTTAGGCACACTTCCTGTGGCTGTATCTCTTTGTCCAAATTTAGAAGATATAGTACCTTCTATTGGTTTTATAAATGTCGTGGTGTTTTTTACATTTTGAATATCCTGTTCTGTTTGTGAAAGTTCTTGTTCTTGCTCAGGTTCTGTTACATCTACTGGTCCTTCTGTTGTATTTTCTTCTACTGCTCCTCCAATTGCATTTTGTTCTTCGTTATTCTGTTCTTCACTATTTTGTTCTTGATTGTTAGGAAATAATCCCATAATTTTATTTTTTGCATTATTATATATTTCACCAAAATTTGTGTCATATGATAAAATTTCATTAACTTTATTTGTAAAATCTTCAGAAAAAACATATTGATTATTTTGAATAGTATAAATAGCTAAATAAATAGCCATACATACTAAAATTTGTATAACCATTTTCTTTAATAATTTTATGTCTTTTTTGTCCTTATTTGTATTTACACTAACAGTTGTAAGTGGTCTATTGTTACCTTGTTTTCTTCTTTCGTATATTGCTTCAGCTCGTCTAATTTTTTCCTCTACTGATATTGTTCTTTCCATAGAAAAACACCTCTTCCTTAGTTTCTTTTAAACTATATGTTAGGAAAAGATGTTTTATTACTTTTATTTTATTATTAACAATATTGTTTCTAAGAAAAGTATAATGCTTATAACTAATATACTCTTTTTTAGTTTTTTACATTTCTTATTGATTGCCTTTTGTATTTCATTTCTTTCTTTTTTCTTTTGTTCAAGTCTTGTAATATAATTTGAAACAAGCATTTCGGCTTCTTTTAAAATATAATCATTTTCTTTAGTTTTATCTATGCTTTTTTCATCTCTATTATTTATATTTTTTTCTACTTTCTCATTTTGTTTTACCTTATTATTTGTCTTTAGAACTATAATTGCTTCTTCCACTATATTTGATGGCAAGTTTTTTAATATCACCATATTTTTTAATGCACTTTGATTCATTTGTATACCTCCCATTTTTATGTATTACTATTATTGTTTCCATTTTTTTCATGCTTATACAAATTTCTTTAATGATAATTTAATTTTTTGCTTCAAAATTAACAGCCAAAATATAAAAATGAGATAGAATTTTATTTCTACCTCATTTTCTTTATCTTCTATCTATTTGTTATTATTCCTAAAATATAAGTTAATACTGAACTTGTTAGAATTTCTTTATAGTCTTCTTCTTTACCTGTTGGAGGTATTACAATTACCTCGTTTGTACTTTCATCTGAATAATCCATGTCTTGGCTATCTCCTGGATAAGCTCCTGCAAGTTGATGTGCTACTTGTGCTCCTACTGTATATGTCATCCTTCTATTAGCTTGGTTTTTATATGCTAATACTTCTGATGCAATTCCAAAGTCTGGATTATCTATATCATTTAAACTTCCTATCATTCTGCTTACAACATATCTTATAGTATACTCTCCACCTGGTGCTATATAGAATCCATTTTCACCTTGTCCTGCATTATCTAGTGTTAATTTTAATGCTGAATTTAAGCTAAACTTATCTACTGTCTCTTGTGTTACTAGATTTTGTGCTAACAAATCATCTAATGATACACTTTCCCAACCTACATCAGCATTTGTTCCTTCTGCTGTAATCAATTTTATATTTGGATCATACACAAACTTTGTTGGTAAATAATTTATTAGTTCTAAGTAATCACATTGTATAGAAGAGTCATTTTTTATACTTATTGTATATTCTATTTGAAGTGTAGAACCTTGTGCAAGTTCCTTATCTAATGTTTGTATTACTGGGAAGTCTGAACCTGGTTCTACTGTTTGAGCTCCTAATTGTTGACCATTTCCTAATATTACTCTTAATCCTGTTGCTGTTATTTTTGTTGCTAATGAAAATCCTGGTCTTTGTGCTAATACTAAATTTCTTCCTGAATATGCTGCCTCTACATATTGTATTATTTTTACTACCTTTGTTTCTCCAGTATCTGGGTCTGTTTCTGTTATTTCTATTCTGCTTGGATTAGGTACTGATGTAATTGTATAATTTTCTCCACCATTTACTATCATTTTTGTTTTATCACTTAACTCGTCTGCTACTTCTTGTGAATTATAGTTTTCTATTTGGTCAAACATTATTGTATTATCGTAATTCATTAAATCAAATTGCGCATCTACTTCTTCTCTTCTTGCTTCATCTTCATATCCAGCTAATACTGTATGACTTGAAGAATAATGTTTTTCCTCAGTATGTTCTATTAAATAATCTTTTAATGCATCTTGTATTACATCTACTGTCTTATAACCATCTTCTATGTTTTCAAATATTGTTGAGTGGTCTCCATTAAATATTTTTTGTACATATCCATCTTCTGTTGAATCATCTGATTTTGTAATTAATGATATTACTTTTACTCCATTTCCTAAAAGTTCATCTAGTTTTGCTGCTGTAGTTTCTGAAATAGTATCCAATTTACTGTATATTGTAGCATCTGAGTCATCAGTATATGTCTCTGTATTACCATCTGATGTTGGCACACCATCTGATATTATTGCTACATATCTATTTGAATCATCTGTATTATTATAATATGAATTATATACTTTATCTAACGCTCCTACTATATTAGTATTTGCTGTATACCAATCATTAGTATTTATATCATCTAACGCTGAATTTAATAAGCTTAAATCTTTTGTTAATGATACAGCTCTATAATTAGTTCCAGAGAAGAATACTAAACCTATATAAATATTGTCACCACTATCTATTAATGTTTGGCATAATTCTTTTGCTGCCTCTACTGCTACATCTAACCTACTTCTAGTTTCTCCATTATACTCTACATCTGTATAACGCATACTGTAAGAACAGTCAAGTGCTATAAAGAATTGTAATGCTCCTTTTCCACTTTGAGTAATTTCTATTTTTTCTGTGTCTAAATATTCCCCTTTTCCAGGAGCACTTACTGTAATATAGTCTTGTCCATTATATTTTAATGCTTTTTGCATTAAAGCAGTATTGCTTTTATCTATATTTGATGTATCACCATAAACAAATTGTAGAGAATAAGTTCCTGGTGATGGTCTAAATTCATAACTACCGTCTGCTCCTGTTACCTGTGAACTGACAACACTTCCTCCACTCATTAAATTTACAGTTACGCCTTCTATTGGGTTATCATTATCTTTCGCATTATCATTTCCAGCAGTACCTAATGTATATCCTAAATCTTCATATACATTTCCTGAAATTGATGTATAACATGTTATTGTCTCTGTTGGAATTGATGGTCCCGTATTTTCTGAAGGAGTTGATGGTGATGGTGTCGTTTGTGGTGCATCATTTGGTGTAGGTGGTGGTGGGCTATATCCACTCTCGCCTCTAACTCCATCTAGGAAGCCAGCATATGATACCGTACATAATTCTATTAAAAAGATACACATAATCACAACCGCAATTATTTTCTTACTTTTCACTTTCATCTGCACTCCCCCCTCTCCATATACTATTATAACACATTTAACCAAAAAGGTCAATCTATGTCAATTTTTTATGTATTTAATTTATGATAAAATCACCTTAAAAGTTTATAAACGAATATTTCACTCTAAGCGTATAAAAATAGAAA
>CALXFI010000033.1 GCA_944387535.1 uncultured Clostridia bacterium
ATTTCTATTTTTATACGCTTAGAGTGAAATATTCGTTTATAAACTTTTAAGGTGATTTTATCATAAATTAAATACATTCTTTCTAGATTAACATTGAAAATTATGTTGATTTGTGGTAAACTATAAAGGTACTAATTGTACAAGAATCTTTTTTCTACTAAATAGTGGGGGGAAAGGACTTTTACTACTTAGTTTTATATAGCAAGTAATAATTAAGGAAGGAAAGATATGCCAGAACCAATTTTGTTTGTTATATGGACAGTATCTTATGTGTATTTAAGTCGTTGGGTGTATAAGAAGTACTTTTTAAAATGGATAGAATCTAGTTATAAGGGAAAACACTTTAAGTCATCAACGCGTAAAAGTAAGATTAGGAAAAAGTAGAAGATTAAAATAGGAAATTTTCTTATTTGGCCTGGAAGATATAATGTCTTTCAGGTTTTTATTTTACTTGACAAACATTGTATATAAGTGTATAAATAACTTAAAAATAGGAGAAATTTATGAAATTAAGTAGAAAAAGTAAAAATATAATAATAGCTATATTAATTATTTTGTTATTAATAGTAGCAATTGTTTTAATGGTATTAAATGGATATATTATACCAACTAAAATAGAGGCGGAAAAATATGAAGTAAAAGGTGTAGATGTATCAGAATATCAAGGAGAAGTAAACTGGGATAAGATAAGTAAGCAAGGAATAAGTTTTTCGTTTATAAAAGCAACAGAGGGAAGTGAAGTAAAAGATAGTTCTTTTGATAAAAACTTTGAAAAACTAAAATCTATGGATATGTTACTTGGGGTTTATCATTTCTTTAGTTTTGAAAGTTCAGGAGAAAATCAGGCTGAGAACTTTATAGAAACAGTAGGTAATATTGAAGATGATGATACTATACTACTTCCTATAATAGATGTAGAATACTATGGTAACTATAAAAAAGAAAAACCAGATAAAGATAAGGTAATAGAAGAATTACAAAAAATGCTAGATAAATTAGAAAGAACATATAGAGTAAAACCAATTATATATACAACAATGGAGTTTTATGATTCCTATATAGATGGTAATTTTTCCGATTATGATTTGTGGATTAGAAATGTAATAACAAAACCAAAATTAGAAAGTAGAGATTGGAAATTCTGGCAATATAGTGGAAGAGGAAGATTAGAAGGTTATAACGGAGAAGAAAAATTCATAGACTTAAATGCGTTTAATGGTTCTAAAGAAGAGTTTAATGAATTTGTAGAAAGTAAAAAACAAGAGAAGAAAGATAATTTTGCTAAAGAAGAACAAGAAAGAATAGAAAGAGAAGAAAACATAATAAGATCAATATATGGAGTGCTTGTAACAAATATAGAAGGAAATGTCTTTACAGTAGAAACAGATGAAAAAGAAACTTTAAAAGTTACAATTGAAGAGAATATAGAAACATTAAATAGAAGGACAAATGAAAGTTTTGATATTAAAAATGTAAAAGTAAATGATAAATTAGATTTTGAAGATATTTATAAAAGAAATGGAGAGATTGTTTTTACAGAAGAATCAAAAATATATGTTATAAGAAACATACATGGAGAAGAACTAAAAAATGAGTTATTAAAAGGTGAAATAGATTTTGATTTAGAAGATATACAAAAAAGTGGAAATAATTATATATTAAAAGGAGAAATGATAGACTGGAATTATAGTAGCGATTATAATGAAGCAGAAAAATTTGAAATAGAAGTTACAGTAAATAATAATACTACAATATTAGGAGAAGGACTAACAGGAGAAACAGAAGAAAAACTTAAACACTTAAATAATACACTTTTTATAACTTTTGATAAAAATGAATTAAAAAAAGGAAAACTTGTTGCTACAAATATTGAAATGATGGGTTGTTAAAAAATGATGAAAATGTGTAAAAAGTTTAGAAAAAACAGAAAAATATGTGTAAAAAACAATAAAAAAGCAGGAAAAAATGTGCGTTTTTTACTTAGATATGTTATAATATATATAGGTGATGTGTAATGGAAAGAAAAATAATGGAAGAATTAATTAAATGGAAAGAAGATAAAGATAGGAAACCTTTAATATTAAGGGGAGCAAGACAGGTTGGAAAAACATATATATTAAAGCTGTTTGGAGAAGAAAATTATAAAAATATAGCATATTTTAATTTTGACCATGATACTGAATTGTACCAATTATTTAAAAATACTAAAGATCCAAAAAGAATATTAGAACAGTTATCATTCGTATGTGGAAAAGCAATTGAACCTAAAAACACCCTTATAATTTTTGATGAAGTACAAGAATGCCCAGATGCTTTAAATTCATTAAAATATTTTAATGAAGAAGCAAATGAATATCATATAGTAGCTGCGGGTTCATTACTAGGAATTAGATTGTCACATACATCATTTCCAGTAGGAAAAGTAGATTTCTTAGATATGTATCCAATGACATTTTCAGAATTTTTAATGGCAGATGGGTTGAAAAATTTGGTAGATTATATGGAAAGTATTAATAGTTTTGAAAATATACCCGAAATATTTTTCAGTAGATTAGAAGAAAAACTAAAAGCATACTTCATAATTGGAGGTATGCCAGAAGCAGTAAATTCTTGGGTTACTGAAAAAGATATATCTAAAGTAAATAAAATACAAGAAAATATATTAAAAGCTTATGAAGAAGATTTCTCAAAACATACAACAGTTATAGAAGCAAATAGAATATCAATTATTTGGAACAGTATTCCATCACAACTTGCAAAAGATAATAAAAAATTTTTATACCAAGTTTCAAAAGAAGGTGCAAGAGCAAGAGAATATGAAGGAGCGGTAAATTGGTTAAATGATGCAAATTTAATATATAAAATATATAATGTAACAAAACCAAATATGCCATTAAAAGCATATACAGACTTATCAGCTTTTAAGATTTATTTAAATGATGTAGGATTACTTAGAAAGATGACAGATTTAGACAGTAAAGTTGTGATAGAAGGAAACAAGGTTTTTGAAGAATTTAAAGGAGCATTAACAGAAAATTATGTTTTACAAACGCTACTTGCAAGTGGATTAAAAGCAAATTATTTTACTTTTGACAATAAGTATGAAATAGATTATATTATACAATATAAGAATAATATTATTCCTATAGAAGTGAAATCTAACGAAAATATAAACAGTGTAAGTTTAAAACATTATAATGAGAAATATGCCCCTAAAACACGTATACGTTTTTCAATGAAAAATTTACAAAAAGATGATAATTTAATAAATATACCACTATTTATGGTAGAATATATAAAAAAGTTCTTGGAGCTATAAGAACTAAAGGGGGAAATTTATTATGAAAAATAAAAAAGTATTAATTGGAGTAATTATAGCAGTAATAGTTATAGCAATTATTATTGCAGCTGTTATAATTATAGGAAACAAAGAACAAGAAGAAGCAAAAGGGTTGCTTAATGATTATTTTAGTTTAATTAACAACAAGAGTTATGAAGAAATGTATTCTAAAGTTGCAAGTATGAATACAAGTAAAGATGATTTTATTTCAAGAAATCAAAACATTTATGAAGGAATAGATGCAAGTGATATACAAATAGAAATAAACAACATAGAAAAAGCAGATGGCGGTTATAATATAAGTTATCATGAAAAAATGTATACATCAGCAGGTGACGTTGAATTTAATAATACAGCAAATGTTGTAAAAGAAAATGGAGAATTAAAATTAAAATGGGATTCTCATATGATATTTCCACAATTATCTGATGCAGATAAAGTAAGAGTATCAACAATAAAAGCTAAAAGAGGAAGTATATTAGATAGAAATGGTGTAGCTTTAGCAGAAGATGGAGATATTGCATCTGTTGGAATAGTACCAGGTAAACTTGGAGAAAACAGAGACGAAAACATACAAAAAATCTCAGAGTTAACAGGAGTATCTGTAGATTACATAAATGAAAGTTTAAATGCTTCATATGTTAAAGACGATACATTTGTACCGGTTAAAAAAATAGTAGATAGTAATACAGAATTAAAAAATGAGTTATTAGCAATTCCAGGAGTTATGATAAATAAAGAAGATGGAAGAGTTTATTCTTTAGGAGAAGAAGCAGCACATTTAATAGGTTATGTACAACCAATTAGTAGTGAGGAATTAGAAGCAAATGAAGGAAAAGGTTATACAACAAACAGCTTAATTGGAAAATCTGGATTAGAGCTTGCTTATGAAGATACTTTAAGGGGAATAGATGGAACAGATATTTACATAGTAAATGAAAATGAAAATAGAGTTGCTAGCTTAGCGACACAAGATAAAAAAGATGGTCAAGATGTAAAACTAACAATAGATAGTAGTCTGCAAAAACAAGTATATGACCAAATGAAAGAGGATAAAGGTTTCTTTGTTGTAATGGAACCACAAACAGGAGAATTGCTTGCATTAGTTAGTACTCCATCATATGATTCAAACGACTTTGTTGTAGGGCTAACTACTGATAAATGGAATAGCTTAAATAACGATGAAGCAAGACCATTATATAATAGGTTTACACAAAAATATTGCCCAGGTTCTACGTTTAAACCAGTAACTGGAGCAATAGGATTAACAACAGGAAAACTAGATCCAAATGAAGATTATGGATATAGTGGAACAAGCTGGCAAAAAGATAGTTCATGGGGAAGTTATAAAATAACAACTCTAACAGGTTATTCAGGAGCAAAGAATTTATTAAATGGAATTATACACTCAGATAATATATATTTTGCACAGTCAGCATTAAAGATAGGTGCAGATACATTTACAAGTAGTTTAGACAAAATAGGATTTAACCAAAGCTTAGATTTTCCACTTACACTTGCGAAATCTCAATATGCAAGAGATAATGGAACTACTATAGAAGGAGAAACAAAACTTGCAGATAGTGGATATGGTCAAGGAGATATTTTAGTTAATCCAATACATATGGCAGCAATTTATTCTGCTTTTGCAAACGATGGTAATATGATTAAACCAAGAATTGAATATGATGAAAGTAAAAATGGAGAAATTTTAATAGAAAATGCTTTTACAAAAGAAGCGGCAGATACTATTGAAAATGATTTAATACAAGTTGTTGAAAATCCAGAAGGTACTGCAAATGATATGAAAATTACAGGTACAACAATTGCAGGAAAAACAGGAACAGCAGAACTTAAATCTTCTAGTGAGGACACAGAGAGTGGAACTTTAGGTTGGTTTGATTGTTATACAATTAATAGACAAAATGGTACAGATATGCTTATTATCAGCATGGTGGAAAATGTACAAAACAACAGTGATGGAGGAAGTCATTATTTGATTAGAAAGATTAGAACATTATTTGAATAAGTAGACATGTTTCGTTTTACAACGAAAATGTAGATTAGTAAGTAAAAACTAATTTTTACTTACTAATTTTCTTTTTTGTAATAAATATGAAAAATAATGGTATAATAAGGAAAAGAAATTATAAGGAGGTCTATTTTTATGGATAGAAAAGTTAGAGTAGTTCAATATGGAACTGGAAAAATGAGTGTTTATACAATGAGATATGTTTATGAAAAAGGTGGAGAAATTGTAGGAGCAGTAGATGTGAATCCAGATGTTGTAGGAAAAGATATTGGTGAGATAATGGGCTCAGAAAATAAAGGAGTTAAAGTTGTAAGTAATACTGATGCTGAAAAAATGCTAAGTGAAACAAAGCCAGATGTAGTTATTGTTACAACAATGAGTTTAATAGAAGATGTTAAGGATGCATTAATGTTATGTGCAAAATTAGGTTTAAATGCAATTACAACATGTGAAGAAGCATTTTATCCACAAAATTCAAATCCAGGAGTTACTGAAGCTATTGATAAATTAGCAAAAGAAAATAATTGTACAATTACAGGAACAGGATACCAAGATATATATTGGGGAGAATTAATATCAGCAATTGGAGGTTCAACACATAAAATAACAAAAATAAAAGGAAGTTCAAGTTATAATGTAGAAGATTATGGAATAGCATTAGCTAGAGCTCATGGTGCAGGATTAACATTAGAAGAATTTGATAAGGAAGTTGCATCAAGTGATAGAATAAGTGACGAAGAAAGACAAAAAGTAATAGAAAGTGGTAAGTATCAACCATCATATATGTGGAATGTAAATGGTTGGTTATGTTCGAAATTAGGATTAACTGTAGAGTCACAAACTCAAAAATGTGTACTGCAAGTGGCTAAAAGAGATATTTTTTCAAGCACATTAAATATGACAGTAAAAAAAGGAGACGCAACAGGTATGAGTGCTGTTGTTACAACAAAGACAAAAGAGGGGATTGTGCTAGAAACAGAGTGTATCGGAAAAGTCTATGATGAAGATGAATTTGATAGAAATAAGTGGACAATAGAAGGAGAACCAGAAACAACAATAGTAGTAGATAAACCAGCAACAGTAGAATTAACATGTGCAACAGTAGTAAATAGAATACCAGATGTAATAAATGCTAGAAGTGGTTATGTTCCAACAAATGAAATGGACGAATTAAAATATAGAGTAAAGCCATTAAATGAATATGTAAAATAGTAAATTGGTAAATTATTATTAATATCATGGAATAAATTATTGAAAAATATAAAAAGTTGTTGTAAAAAAACAAATTATTGATATAATAATGTTGAAAGAAAAATATGGAAAAAACAAAATGAAATTTGGAAGGAGGAATTTGTATGTTAAAAAAAGTTGGAATACTTGCAAATGGAGGAGACGTATCAGGATTTAATGCAGTAATAAGAGCAATAGTAAAAACAGCAGAAAACCATGGAGTAGAATGTTATGGAATTATAGATGGATATAATGGATTAATAAAAAAAGACTTTGAATTATTAAGTACAGCAAAAGGAGGAGAAGCTATTCGGAATATTACCAAGAGGTGGTTCTATTATAGGTTCATCAACAAATGCTAACCTATTTAATTATAAAGTTGTAAATGAAGATGGAAGTGTGGAATATAAAGATTTATCAGATGAGGCTGTTAAAAACATAAAAGAATTTGGATTTGATTGTATATTTACATTAGGTGGAGATGGAACACAAAAATCAGCAAGAGACTTTTCAACAAAAGGTGTAAATGTAATAGGAGTTCCAAAAACAATAGATAATGATGTCGCATGTACTGAAATAACATTTGGATATAATACAGCAGTATCAGTTGCAATGGAAGCATTAGATAGATTACACACAACAGGTGCAACACATCATAGAATAATGGTATTAGAAGTAATGGGAAGATATGCAGGTTGGATAGCATTAGAATCAGCAATAGCAGGAGGAGCAGATGTAGCATTAATTCCAGAAATACCATATGATATAAACAAAGTTGCAAGTAAGATAGAAAACAGAAAGAAAAGAGGAAAGAATTTTAGTGTAGTAGTAGTAGCAGAAGGAGCAAAGCCAATAGGTGGAGAACTTACAATAATGGGAACAAGAGATAATGGTGAAGGAGTAGATAATACAAAACTTGGAGGAATTGGTCAAGTAGTTGCAAAGCAATTACAAGAAATGACAGGGCTAGAAGCAAGAAATACGACTTTAGGCTATATGCAAAGAGGAGGAACACCAACAGCATTTGATAGAGTATTATCAACAAAGTATGGAACAAAAGCAATGGAACTAGCATTAGAAGGAAAATTTGGAACACTTGCAGTTATTAAAAACGGTAGATTAGATTCAGTATCATTAGAAGAAGTTGTAGGAAAAAATACAAAAATAGGAGCAGTATCAGGAAATACTGAAGAAAGCAACTTAAGAAAGGTAACAATGGATGACGACTTAGTAAAAACAGCAAGAGATATAGGGATAAATTTAGGAGATTAACGTCCCTAACTGGTCATCGCATAAGATTAGTATCTTATGCGATTTTTTAGTTTAATAATAAAAATAATACATTCTTATTACATTTATATTACGTTTTTGTGTCATTAATTGTAAAAAAAGGTTGGTATGTTATAATTTGGATAGAGTAAAATTACAAAGGAGGAGTAATTATGTTAAAATCAAATGTAGCATGGAGTACAAACGAAAACAGTTATGAACAAGGAAAGGAAACAGCAGCAAAAGCAGTTGTAGATTTAGTAGAAACTAAAGTAGCATTTTTATATACATCAGTAGATAGTAATGTAAAAGAAGTTTTAGAAGGAGCTAAATCAGAATTAGGAACTGCACCAATAATAGGTTGTACATCTAGTGCAGGACTTATTACACCAGATGGATTTATTACAGGAGAAAAAGGATTTACTGGAATTCTAGCGATTCGGAGATCCAGACTTAAAAGTTGGAGTTGCAGGGGCTGAAAGAGGAAATAACCCAAGAGAAACAGGAAGAAAATTAGCGAAAGAAGCAATGAAAAATGCAGGAAAAGATTGCGTTCCAGCATACTTCTATATGGTTGCATCACCAGCAGAAGAGGAAGAATACATCAAAGGTATTGAAGATGTAGTGGGAAGAGTTCCAATTTTTGGTGGTAGCGCAGCAGATAATACAGTAGAAGGAAAATGGAGCATTTATACAAATGATAAAATATTCAGTGATGGAGCGGCTGTAGCATTTTTCTATACAGATAAACAAATGGGTAATGTATTTACAGGAGAATATAATGAAACAACAAATTCAGGTGTAATTACAAAAATAAAGGGAAAAAGAACATTAGTAGAAATAGATGGAGTACCAGCTTTAAAGAAGTATTCTGAGTGGACAGGAGCAAAAGCAAAAGAATTAAATGGAAACAATTTATTAACAACAACAGTTACAAAACCTTTGGGAGTAAAAGATAGATTAGGAGATTTAATAGCAATACGTCACCCAATGTTTGGAAACAAAGATGGTTCAATGAATATTGGGGCAAATTTAGCAGTAAATACTGCAGTAATACAAATGGAAGCATCAGTTGACGAATTAATAAATGCTACAGGAAACACAATGAAAGAATTAAATAAAGAAATGGAAGGAGATATAGGAGCATATTTACTTGTTCATTGTGGAGGAAGAAGATTAGCAATAGGAGATAGAGTAGGAGAAGTTGTAAAACAAATAAAGAAAGAGGCAAAAGGAGTGCCATTCTTAGGAGTGTTTACATTTGGAGAATATGGAGTAAAAGATCATGGAGCAAATACAACAGGAGGATTAATGCTATCATTTACAGCGTTTAGTAAATGAAGAGCAGGGCAAAAACCACAAAATAATAAAAAATATGTATGCACTTTAGAAGAATATAATGGTGGAACACAAAAAGTATGTAAATTAGTAGATAATAAGGAGGGAGCAAGCGTGAAAAATTTAATAGGTTACGAATGGAAAGATGCTTCAAATGGTGCGACAATAGAGGTTGTTAACCCAGCAACTCAAGAATTAATAGATACAGTACCAAATGTAACTGATGAAGATGTAGATGAGGCTGTTAAAGTAGCAATGGTAGAGCAAAAAAAATGGGAAAAAGTATCTATATATGATAGAGCAGATATTTTATATAAATTTGTAGATTTAATAGAAGAAAATAAAGAAAGATTAGCTGTGCTTTTATCTAATGAAACAGGAAAACCAATAAAAGAAGCAAGAGGAGAACTTGCAAATGTAAGAATCGGTGTAAGAGGTTTTGTAGAAAAAGCAAAACACTTATATGGAAAGAGTATTCCAGAAGGATCAGAAGCAGGACAAGAAAAAACAATACAATTTACAAAAAGATACCCAATCGGAGTAATTGCTGCAATTATACCATTTAATTTCCCAAGTGATTTGTTCTGTCAAAAAGTACCACCTGCATTAATGATGGGAAATAGTATAATTGTAAAGCCATCAAATTATAATCCTTTAACATTAATTGAATATGTAAAATTAATGATTGAAGCAGGAGTACCTGCAGGTTGTATTCAAATATTAACAGGTGATGGACCAACAGCAGGACAGGCCTTAGCTAGACATCCAGGAGTACATTTAGTATCACTAACTGGTGGAACAGCAGCTGGAATTCAAACAATGGGAACAGCTTCTAAAAACTTAACACATGTAATGCTAGAACTTGGTGGAAATGATGCGTTTATCTTCTTAGAAGATGGAGATATGGACTTAGCTGTAAAAGAAACAATCTGGGGAAGATTATATAATGGTGGACAAGTATGTTGTGCAAGTAAGAGATTTTTAATACATAATTCAAGAAAACAAGAATTTATAGACAGAATGAAAGAAGTAATATCAAACTTAAAGGTTGGAGACCCAATGAAGGAAGATACAGATATGGGACCAATGATTAATATAAATGCAGCAAAGAGAATTGAGGAGCAAGTAAACAAAACAGTATCAGAAGGAGCAACTGTAGTTTGTGGAGGAAAAAGAGAAGATGCTTATTACTATCCAACAATACTAGATAATGTAACAAAAGATATGGAAGTTGCAAAAGATATGGAAGTATTTGGACCAGTAATATCTGTAATTGGATTTGATGATGTTGAAGAAGCAATTGAAATTGCTAACCAATCATCATATGGATTATGTGGTTGTGTAATATCAAAAGATGTATCAAGAGCGATGAAAATAGCAGATAGACTAGAATGTGGTGGAGCAGTGGTAAACGGTTCAAGCTTCTATCGTTCATTTGAAATGCCATTTGGAGGATGGAAACATTCTGGAATTGGTAATGAAGGTGTAATGACAACTCTAGAAGAAATGTCAAGACTAAAAACAATAGTATTAAAAAATATTTTATAAAACTTGTGCCCAATGGAGATTTTTCTTGTAAAATAAGAAAAGTCTCCTTAGGATAAATTTTTAAATAAAAGGTGAGATAATGGATAAAAAGAAAAAAGTAGTACTTGCAGTAATAATTCTTATAGTTTTACTTGTAATTTTAGGATTGGTTTGGTTTTGGGTGTTTAATAACAAAAATAATACTAGTAATACAGGGATTTCTAATAGCAAAAAGACTTCTGAAATAAGTAAATTGTATGATACATTACAAGCAAGTAGTGGTTTTAGTTTTGAGCTTGCATTAGATGATGAAAACGATATGTATTATGCAAAATTAAACGATATGGCTTATATTTATGCTATTTCTAATGGAAGAGAAAGTAAAAATTTAATAAAAGATGGAAATACATATTTATTAGTAGATGATAGCAAAACTTATTATACATATTCTAATAATCAAACAAACTTAAATATGGTAACAAAAGGACTAGAGAAAATAAAAGATTTAGAATATGAAACAGGGAAAGAAAAAATAAATGATAAAAACTATTCTTATGAAGAATATACAGAACTAACAGAATTTACAATGGGAGATTTTACAGAAAATTCAAGTGATGTAAAAACTAGATTTTATTTTGATGGTGATGAATTAGTTTATATAAAAACAATGGAGGGTGACAAAGAAGAATTATTAAAAGTAAATATAACTTATGATGTAGACCAAAACTTATTCCAAATACCATCAAATTATAATAAAGCTTAAAATAAAAGGGAATATATAAATTTAAAGGAGGAATTTAAAATGTCTGAAAAATTTGTATTAAATGAAACATCTTACTTTGGAAAAGGAGCAAGAGAAGAACTTGTAGGAGAAATTGAGAAGAGAGGATTTAAAAAAGTATTTTTAGTAAGTGATAAATCACTAGTAGAAGCTAACGTTACAGCGAAAGTAGAAGAAGTATTAAATAAAGCTGGTGTACCTTATGACTTATATGATGAAATAAAACCAAATCCTACAATAAAAAATGTATTAGATGGAGTTGATGCCTGTAAAAAATCAAAAGCAGATTTAATAGTAGCAGTAGGCGGAGGGTCAAGTATTGATACAGCAAAAGGAATATCAATAGTTATGACAAATCCAGAAAGAAGTGATATAAAATCATTAAATGGTGCATCAAATACAGTAAATAGAGGAATGCCTTTAATTGCACTTCCAACAACAGCAGGAACAGCAGCAGAAGTAACAATAAACTATGTAATAACAGATGAAGATGCTGAAATAAAAATGGTTTGTGTAGATCCAAATGATATACCAATACTTGCAATAGTAGACTCTGAATTAATGGCATCAATGCCAAAATCATTAGCTGCAGCAACAGGAATGGATGCTTTAACACATGGAATAGAAGGATATATAACAAAAGCACATAATGATATGTCAGATATGTTCCATATGCAGGCAATAAAAATGATATTTAAATACTTACCAGCAGCTGTAAATGATAAAGATCCAGTAGCAATTGAAAAAATGGGAATGGCTCAATATATAGCAGGAATGGGATTTAGTAATGTTGGTCTTGGAATAGTACACTCAATGGCTCACCAATTAGGAGCAGTATATGATACACCACACGGAATAGCAAATGCAATGTTACTTCCTACAGTTATGAGATTTAATGGAGAAGACCCAGCAACAGCACAAAGATTTAGAGAAATATTAGTAAATATAGGAAGACCAGATGCAGAGCACTTAAATGACCAAGATGTTATAAATACATTTGTATGGATGATATCAGAATTAAGCAAAACAGTTGGAATAACTACAACAATAAAAGACTATGGAGCAAAAGAAGAAGACTTTGAAATGCTTGCAGAAAAAGCAATGAACGATCCATGTAAACCAGGAAATCCAAGAGATGTATCAAAAGAAGACTTCATAGAATTATATAGAAGAGCAATGTAGCAAAAAATGAGACAAATGGGGAAGGGCCTTGTTTGTCTCATTTTGTAAAATATCGGAAAAGATACATATAGATAGCAGAATGGAGGACTTTTATGTTAAAGCACTTTGTAGAATTTTCGTATCCGGGAGCCTTTTTTAGTGAATACTCATGTAAAGAAGTTCCAGAGCGGAATCCTGAAGTTGTAAGCGTTCCTAATAGAGCATTTGCCTATCGCTTCTATGATCAGGAGCAAGTGTTTCTTGATGGAGAACTGCTAAAAGAAGAGCCAAAGAACTATTCGGCATATACTTACTTTGGTAAGAGTTATACGATAGAAGAAGTTAAGCAAGAATTTCCTGAAGCAAAAAATCTTATTTGGAATTCGGAAAACAACGGATGGAACAAAGCGGTTAAGACCATTTGTGGCAATTGGCAGCCTCTTATGGAAGGAGACATAGTTATTGAGAAGTAACTAATTACTGAAGAGAAGTTCCCTAACAAAGAAGTAAGAAAAGTTGCAAATGCACATTTCTATTTTATATTAAAAATTGTTAAAATTAACAAAAACACTTGTAAAATCTGTAAAAATGTGCAATAATATTAATGTATAAGAAAAGACGATAAAAAAGAGGAGTAAATTTATACTAGTTTTTAGAGAATAGAAGTTATAAGCTGAAAGCTTCTTAAGTATAGGTAAATTGAAGGTAGCTTTTTTGTTAATATTCTGAGAAACTTTGATTTAAGAATATTCGGGTAAACTCCGTTAAAGGTTAATTGAGATGTTATCTATTAAATAAACTATTATATTTTTTATAATTAATATTTATAAAAAGTTTTATAGATAATAATTAAGGTGGTACCGCGACAAATATGCTCGCCCTTATTTTAGGGGCGAGCTTTTTGAATATAAGAAAAGATAAATAAAAAATTGAAGGAGAAGTTTTATGTTAGAAATTAAAAGTAAAAAATCTGGAGCAGAGCTAACAAGTGTAAAACTTGATGGAAAAGAAATGTTACATCAAGGAGAGTTCTGGAATAGACATGCACCAATATTGTTTCCAATAGTAGGAAGACTGAAAAATGATGAAACAATAATAGATGGAGAAATTTATCATATGGGGCAACATGGTTTTGCAAGAGATATGGAATTTAAAGAATTAGAAAAAAGTGAAAATAAACATGAATATGTTTTAGAAAGTAATAGTGAAACATTAGAAAAATTTCCATTTGAATTTAATTTGTATGTAACTCATTTAGTAGAAGATAATACTTTAATTACTGAATATAAGGTAGTAAATAAAGATAAAAAAGAGATGATATTTGGTCTAGGTGGTCATCCAGCATTTATATGTGATTACTCAAGTGGTAAATACAAGATAGAATTTGAAAAACAAGAAGATAATATAAAGTTTATGAGTTTAAAAGATGGTTTGGTTTTAGAAGAAGAAGCTCCAAATATTTTATCTAATAATTGTATAAATTTAAATAAAGATAGTTTTATAAATGATGCAATTATTATGAAAAATATAAAATCTAATAAAGTTTATTTAAAAGAAAACGAAAGAACTGTTTTAGAATTTGATTTTACAGGATTTCCATATTTAGGACTGTGGGCAAAGATAGGAGCACCGTTTGTCTGTATTGAACCTTGGATGAATACAGCAGATAAAGTAAATACAGATGGAAAGTTAGAATCTAAAGAAAATATTTTAAAGTTAGAACCAAATGAAGAATTTAAATGTAGTTATAAAATGCTGTTTTTTAGGACGGGGTCAAAAAACAGCAAGAATAATAAGTAAAGAAAGAAAAATAAAGAAGGAGAGGATATTATGTTAGAAAATAAGTATAATCCAAAGGATTTTGAGGATAAATTATATGAAGAATGGGAGAAAAAGGGCTATTTTAAACCAAGTATGGATAAGACAAAAGAAAGTTTTTGCATTATGATGCCACCACCAAATGTAACTGGAAAATTACATATGGGACATGCATTAGATGGTACAATTCAAGATATATTAATCAGATTTAAAAGAATGCAAGGATATAACACTTTATGGCTACCAGGTTCTGATCATGCTTCTATTTCAACTGAAATGAAAGTAGTTCAAAAATTAAAAGATGAAGGAAAATCTAAACAGGATATAGGAAGAGAAAAATTCCTAGAAGAATGTTGGGATTGGACACATCTTTATGGTGGAGAAATCCAAAATCAACAAAGAAAATTAGGGTGTTCTTGTGACTGGGACAGACGTAGATTTACATTAGATAAGGGGCTATCAGATGCGGTTTTAGAGGAGTTTGTTAATTTATATAATCAAGGCTATATTTATAAAGGAACAAGAATGGTAAATTGGTGTCCTAGTTGTAATACAGCAATTTCAGATGCAGAGGTTGAATATAAAGAAGAAGCATCACATTTATGGCATCTAAGATATAAAATAAAAGGCGAAGAAAAGTACGTAGAAGTTGCAACAACAAGACCAGAAACAATGCTTGGTGATACTGCTGTTGCTGTAAATCCTACTGATGAAAGATATAAAGATTTAGTTGGTAAAACTTGCATACTTCCAATTGTAAATAGAGAAATACCTATTATTGCAGATGAATTTGTAGATAAAGAATTTGGAACAGGTTGCGTTAAGATTACACCTGCACATGACCCTAATGACTATGAAGCAGGAAAAAGAAATAATCTAGAATTTATTGAAGTATTTGATAGTAAAACAATAATGGGAGATTTAATGCCTGAAGTAAAAGGTATGACAGCAATTGATGCTAGACCAATAATAGTAAAAAGGCTAGAAGAATTAGGAGCATTAGTATCAATAGAAGACTATACTCATAATGTAGGAACTTGTGAAAGATGTAAAACAAAGATAGAACCAAGAGTTTCAGAGCAATGGTTTGTTAGAATGAAAGAACTAGTTGAGCCAGCAATTGAAGCAGTAAAAAATGATGAAGTAAGATTTGTTCCTAAAAAATATGAGAAAATGTATTTTAATTGGATGAATAATATCCAAGATTGGTGTATTTCAAGACAATTATGGTGGGGACATAGAATACCTGCATATTATTGTAAAGATTGTGGACATATAAATGTTGCAAAAGAAAAACCAGAAAAATGTGAAAATTGTAGTTCTAAGAATTTAGAACAAGATCCAGATACATTAGATACTTGGTTTAGTTCAGCTTTATGGCCATTTTCAACACTTGGTTGGCCAAATAAAGATGCGGAGGATTTAAAAACATTTTACCCAACAAATGTGCTAGTTACAGCATATGATATTATAACTTTCTGGGTATCAAGAATGGTATTTTCAGGATATTATGCAATGAAAGAAAAACCATTTAGCGATGTTTTAATACATGGAATCGTACGTGATAGCCAAGGAAGAAAAATGTCAAAAACACTTGGAAATGGTGTTGACCCATTAGAAGTTATTGATAAATACGGAGCAGACGCATTAAGATTTTCAGTACTATCTGGAACTACAATGGGTAATGACATAAGATATATGCCAGAAAAATTAGATCAAGCATCTAATTTTGCAAACAAGATATGGAATGCTGCTAAGTTTATTATAATGAATAGGCCAGAAGAAGAAAAAATAATAGAGTTTTCAAAAGGAGAAAATACAGATAAATTATCGATAGAAGATAAATGGATTTTAAATAAACTAAATAAATTAGTAGTAGAAATAACAAATAATATTGAAAAATATGATTTAGGTGTAGCAATTGATAAAATTTATAGCTTCTTATGGAATGAATTTTGTGATTGGTATATTGAGATGGCTAAAATAAGATTGTATAATGGAACAGATGAAGAAAAAGTAAAAACATCATATGTACTTGATAAAGTATTTAGAACTTGTTTAAAATTATTACATCCATTTATGCCATTTGTAACGTCTAAAATCTATGATAATTTAGTAAAATATGATGATAAAGATTTAATGGTATCTTCATGGCCTGAAAAAGAAAATATCAATTACGAAAAAGAAGAAGAAATAATTGAAAGAGTAAAAGATTTAATTGTAGAAATTAGGAATGTAAGAAGTACTAAAAATATTCATCCAAGTAAGAAATCTAAATTAATATTTGTAACAGATAAATATGAAAAAGAGATAAAAAAATTAGAAGATATATTATTAAAATTAGGATTTGGAACTTCTTTAGAAGTAAGAGCTAAAAGTGATGATATTTCAGATGATAGTATTAACATAATGGTTGAAGGAATTGAACTTTATATGCCATTAGAGGGATTAATTGATAAGGAAGAAGAAAGAAAAAGATTAGAAGAAGAAAAGAAAAGGCTAGAAGGAGAAGTAGCAAGATGTGAGAAAATGCTTTCTAATCCAGGTTTTGTTAATAAAGCACCTAAGGCAAAAGTAGAAGAAGAACAAGAAAAGTTAAAGAACTATAAAGAGATGCTAGATAAGGTGATAGAAAAATTAAAGTAACATAAAAATGACAAAATGTAAAATTTATGTTATAATAATATATAGGTACTTATTAGTACTAGTATATGGTTAGCCATCAAATAGAAAGGATTTGTTATGGCAAAGACGCAAGTAATTGTTGAAAGTGAAGTAGAGTTTAATCCTAATGTATTCGTACTTAAGTTTAGGTTCCCTGATGATGGTACTGAGACTCCAAGCTTCATGATTGATGTCAAGAGGTCAAAGTCGTATACTAAATGGAACATTTCCATGACGGATGATTTTGAAGGTGAAAATTTGGCAGAGACAAAGAAACTTTTTCAAGAGGCTATTAAGGCTGAAAAGTTTGAGATTGTGCTTGGAGAGTGCAAAAACTCTGAAATTGATGGTGAGCTTTTTTCAAAGCTCATTCAGCTCACAATGTGGGTAGAGACTATCACATGTGATAGTCCAAAGTTCTTCATCGATGAAGAGAATATTTCAGCATATAATCCAGGAGTTAGAAAGGTTAGTGTTAGTATGGCTTAAACCATAAGTTTAGAAGCAATTGCTTCTGAAAAAGGAGAGGAAGAGTAAAATCTTCCTTTCCTTTTATTTTGTATGACGGGCATATCAATGCTCTGTGGTGAAAGTCCACTGAGGCGTAGTTACCGACGAACTCTAAAGCAACT
>CALXFI010000034.1 GCA_944387535.1 uncultured Clostridia bacterium
TCAGGTCTATTAAAGGTATATCCCGAAACATTGTCATCTATGTAGAAGTCATCATCAGAAATAAACCAATTACGTGAGATTGCATAATCTTTTATAATCCTTTTTTGTTCTTCTATGCTTGAGTAATTTTCTTTATCTTCATCTCTAGACAATCTACAATATCCTACAACTGTCATTTTTCCTCCTTCTTGCCTGATATTGCTATTTTCTATGTTAGCATACATGATTACTTAAGTCCACTTGTTTCATAATTATTTTTTTAAGAATTTCGGGATAATTCTCTTGTCCGCTTACGAAAATACCTACCTTGTACTTTTGTCTTTTATATTTTTCAATTACTTCTTTTGTAGATTGTTTTTCTAATTCTTCATCAGTCAAATAAATTTGCACATATTTTTCATTTAAGATTTTATTAGAAGTAATTTGCATCTTTTTAACTCCTTCATAATATTTCTCTTAAATATTATGCAAAAAGAAATTTAAAATTCTTTTCGTCTAAAAATCACTTCTAAAATCTAATACAAATTGTTTAAAAGCATCTACATATCACCTCCTACCTATTAAGAACACTAAAAAATTTCCAAATGGGTAATTTTAAGAATAAAAATTCAATTCTTTAACATTTTTATCTTTTTCATTAAATCATTTTTAGCTCCTCTAATATATACATTCCATTTTGTTTTTAAAATGTCCAAAAATATAGAAAATATTTAAACTTTTAAATTTTTTAATATCCTTATCTATTTTTTCATGGTATTTCTAAATTCTTTTCTGTTATTTTTATATAAACTTCTTTTTTGCATTTTTCTAACTATGTCTTTTTAGGTTTCTACCTTTTCAATATGTCTATGTAAATAAAGCCCTATTAACCCTATTCTCAAATCTTATCTTTTTTATTTTCTTTGAACAGTAAAATTTGAACTAATATGTGTTTTTATATCTTTCTATTTACATATACACATTTAAATTTAACAAAACAAATATTAAAAAAAGAGAATTTACAGATTTTGTAATTTTCTCTTTTCATATTTTCTATAAGTTAATTAAACTCACACTCTTTTTAATCTTCAAAAAAATTTTTGATTAAAAACTCTTTATCTGGGACATCTTTTTCAAAGAAATCCTTAATAAGTAAAGAATAATCATATTTTAATGAGATAAAAGAACAATTTTGTATTTCATTAGAATTAATATCTAATATTGCAAAATCTACAGAGTTATCAAACGAACAACCTAAACTCCCTGGGTTTAAATATAATTTATTGTTGTCTTCTATATAAAGTTTCTTATGTGTATGTCCAAACAAAATAACTTTAGATTTACAATCCTTATAATCATTTTCAAAGCTTTTAAGGTTTTCAGTATAGATCAAAGGTGTTCCTTTTATATCATTCTTTCTAGCATGTACCATAAAAAAAGAAATACCATTTATATTGACTTCTTTTTCATATGGAATTTTTTTAATTTTATCAAAATATTCTTTTACTTGTTCCCTAGTCCAAACTCTATGTTGATTTTCACTACTTAAATCTTTATAATTTATATCAAAAAGACTAGTTTCATTATTTCCAAGTATATTTATAAACTTATTATTATTTAATACAATATCAGCAACTTCCTGAGGATTTGGACCAATTTGAAGAAAATCTCCCAAATTTAATATCATATCTACATTATTTTCATTTATAAACTCTAAAAATGTATTTAATGCATATTTATTTGCATGAATATCTGCAACAATTGCTATTTTAGTATTTTTCATATACAATATTCATCTCCTTTACATGTTTTTGTTAATAAATTTCTATCTATATTTTGAATATAATTTTGAAAAGTAATATTATCAGTAAAATCAATTATTTTATTTTTTTCGTTTATTGGAACTATGATGCAATCACAATCTTCACCTAATGACGGAATTTGCATAGTTTTATACATATCTCTAATAAGTTGTGGAGTAACATCCTCTCTATTTTTGCGTTGTTCACTCTGTAAAATAGATTTTTCTAATCCTGGATGTATAAAAATATTAAAAACTTTTGTATCAGTTTTTAATTCTTTTGCTTTTTGGTATAGTTGAATTCTAAATCTTCTCTCTAAATTAGTAGAATCATATATTACATTATGATTACATCGCAAATTCCATAGTGTTGCTAAATTCATAATAGAGAAAATTTTTTCATGATTATCTCTGTAATTAGTAAAAGCATGTCTAATTCGATCAGAAGATAGATAAATTATCTCTGGGTGTTCACTAAGAACATTTTTGGCAAATGTTGTTTTTCCAGAACCTGGCAAACCTGTTAATATAAATAAATTACTCATAATATTTTTCAATACCACCATTCTCTATAAATTCTTCAATACTCTCTACTGTTTTTATATTAGAATTTCTAGATTTATTAGAAATCAAAATCACTTTACATCCTAATTCTTGTGCCGGTAAAATATCATTTATATAGCTATCACCCATTACACATATTTCTGCAAAATCTATATTAAAATCTTTAGCTATTTTTTTATAACAATCTTTTTTGTTATAAGATTTGAAATCTTTCACATATAATATCTCGCTATAAAACTCCTTCAATTTTAACTTGCTTTGAAGTTCGTTAGTGTATTGTGGTGAAGCTAAAGTAACTAAAGCTTTTAATACAGAAGTTTTTTTAAAATAATTATATATTTTTGGATTAAAATTAATAAAATTACTTGGTTTTATTTTATCAAATACCTCTGTCATATATTCGTCTGGAGTACATCCCAATGAAATAAATCCTAAATATGGGTTAGGATATTTACTAGGAAGTATAGCATAAATTCTATCAATTTCATCAGATGATTTATTAAGTTTTTTTGCAAGCCACCTTTTAGTTGTTTGTCTTTTTTCTATAGTACTATATGCTTCATTTATAGCATCTTCTAATAGCTCTGTAACCATATTATTATATGAGCCATACTTTTCTTTCATTCTTTCTGTTGGTTCTGTAGCATATCCTATCCAATTATCTATATATCCAGTAAGGATTGGTGGCTTATTACATCTAGATATTAATTTTGGAAATCTATTGCCAATACTTTGTAATATATTTATATATGCCAATAAATTTTCATCACTTGCATACATTACAATTGTATCATCTCTTTTCTTTTCAATTCCGTCATCAAATTTATAGTAAAAAGGAATTTCTTCTTTTAACGCTTCAATTGTAAATAATCCCAATAAACGATATGTATCATTTGGTTCTGGATTTATGTATAATCTATGCTTTATATCCATATAATCTTCCTGCTTAGCACGTAATTCCCTTGAATAGACATGTACAAAACTTGTATTATTTTTAAAATAATTATACCAGCAATATTGTTCTACTAATGGAAAACGATTAAATACTTGCTGCAATTCTTCATATGTATCTACATTTTTATCCTGTTGAGATAAAGAATCATATAATTCATATATATTACCTTGATAACTTCCTCTTTGTTTTAAATCTAATAATTGCTGTTTACTTAATGATAATATATTATTTTTCCATACATTAAATAATAAAGCATACAGATTTTCTCTATAATCATATTCATCTTTAAAATGTTTGTCTTTACTATTTTGTTTTATTAATTTAAAATATAAATCTTTACCTCTATAATCCGGTAATTTTCTTAGCAATTCACCATTAAACAAAGGATTTTTTATACTATTATATAACTCTGTAAAATTTTGCATAATTTACTCCTATTTTTATATTATATTTAGTATATTTTATCATGTTTCTTATTCACATACAATACCAACAATATAGACATATATCAAATTGTCTACAATATTAATTTTCTTCTCAATCAATCGCTCCACAATCGATTTTGTACAATTTTTATTATTTTTTAGATTAATATACCTGTATAAAAAATATAAGCAATATCAGACTTTTTATTTATTCACCCAAAGATTCGTAGATTACCGGTGTAAAATCTCCTGGATGTGAGAATAATACAAGCCATTTTCCTTCATAATCTTTTAAGCTTACTTTTCCAAATGTTGATATAGCTTCAAAATCAGGTGCTTTTTCACCTATCTTTACATTTCCATTTTCTAATAATTCATAATTCATAAAAAAACTCCTTTCATTTCTATATATTATGAAAGAAGTTTTATTTTGTTAATTGAACAAATATGATTTTATTTTTTAGTTTATTTCTTACTATCATTATATTATTTTACTAATTTTAATTTTAATACATCACTTTTCTCGTTTTGTACTTCTAAAATTTTTGCTACATTTTCTTTAGTTATACTTAAATCTCCTTGCATTTTTTCTTGGACATCTCTTACAAATAATAAATTATTAATAATTACAGATTGTGAACTTTGTATTGAATTAACAACTTTTTTCATCTTGTTTTGTACTTTTTTTACTTTTTCTAGTTCTAATTGTATATTTGCAATATTAGCTTTCATTCCTGCTTGTTCTTCCTGTATTCCTGCAATATTGCCTTCCATTGTTCTTATATTGCCTTTTATTTCTTCTTGTCCTTTCTTTATTGTCTCAATATCACCTTTCATTTCTTTTTGTTCTTCCTTTATTGCTGCAATATCACCTTTCATTTCTTTTTGTTCTTCCTTTATTGCTGCAATATCGCCTTTCATTTCTTTTTGTTCTTCCTTTATTGCTGCAATATCACCTTTCATTTCTTTTTGTTCTTCCTTTATTGTTGTAATATCGCCTTTCATTGTCTTAATGTCAGAACTCATATCAGTAAGTAAACTAATTATTTTTTCTTCCATTAGTACTTCTCCTTTCTACTTTTACTAAAAGATTGTAAAAGCTATTTTTTATTACTAATCAATAATATTTTTCTCGTCTTTAGTATCAAAATAATTTTACTATTAAATTCATCTTTAGTCAATACTAAATTTTAAGATTTGAAATTAGAATTAAATTAAGACAAAATTAATATAGAAATATTTTATTGAAATAATTTTTATTTTCAATTTCAAAATTAATAATATAATAAAACTGTAAGAAATAAATCCTAAAATAAAATTTTATATATGATAACATATATTTTTAAAAAAGCAACTACATTTATAAAAAACTTCCTTCGATGTATAAAAAACTTCCTTCGATGTACGAAAGAAGTTTTTTATAAAATATTATTTTATTCTCTTATATATAATTGGCTCATCATAACCAAAAGTTCTTTTTCCATCCATCTCCATTATTTCAGAAACTTCTAACATTTCACTAGAAAATCTTTCAAATAATTTAAATTTTAGAACTGGAGTAAACATACTTTCACTTCCACCTTCCCATACTCCATTATTTAATTTATATATGGCTGGTGTAAATTTTTCTGACGCCTTTAAATTAGAATAATCTAATTCATCTATATCATTATATGTAACATTTCTTCCATATTCCTTTGGAATCTCATATGAAGTAAGTTTTATTCCTTCTTCCTCTTCTGTAAAAAGAAATAAATGTGATGATGAATTCGTTCTTTCATTTACAGTATAGTAACTTTCTTCTAAGACAAAAATTCCTTTAAAATTATCTGGCAAATTTTTTATTTTATTATTACAAACCGTATTCACATGTCTTGCAAATGGAAATCCTGTATCTTTTAATTTATCATATTGCTCTGAATTATCAAAATTTCCTACTAAAAGCTTTGTAAAATCATCTAATTTACTCATATTATTCCTCTCCTTCTGGATTTTGTTTTAAACGTAAATATCCAAGTTCTTCCCACACATTATACGCTAAGTTCAATCTAAATAATAAAGTTGGTTTAGCACCTGCTCTGTTTTTATCAACTACGCATGCATAATATCTAACATCAGGATCATCATATTTTTTAAGATTAAAGAATTTAGTATCCACTTCATTTAAAGAATACTCATAATCCCCAAGAGTTTCTCTATTTATTTGCTTCATTAAACAAAGTGTATCTAATACCTCTTTTACAGTTCTACTTACTGCTAAATCATTTACATCTAAATTAACAGGTAATGTTTTGCTTTCTGATAATTGCAATGTTGAATAAATATATAAATTAAAGTTTTGTGCTAAATTAGAAAGTATTGTTGCCGTTTTCTTTAATTCCTCACCTATACCAATATTTGCAGTATCTGTTTTTAATGTATCATAAAATACATATTCGATTTGTTCTTTATAATAATAGTTCATAATAACTTTTTGTAATTCATCATTTGTATGATCTGTTATATTAATAAAGTAAATCGCATTTTTAATTTCTTTATTTGCCCAATCTGTAATTTTTATGGTTTTTCTAAATTCTTCTGATTCCTTTGTTAATCTTTTTACAAAATCTCCTTGTTTTTCATTAGGCTTTCTTAATATAAAACCTTCTTCATCTGTTTCTACCTTTTTAGGATCATCTGCTCTAAATTTAAATTCTAATAATTCACCTTCTGTTTTACTTAAGTGCACTCCATGTAATTCTTGAATTGCTTTATTATTTATTATTGTAGTTATTAAACATAATTTCATCTTTTCTTCTGACATTTCATTTGAAATTATTAATACTTTCTTCTTATTAACTAATGCTACATGTGCTGCAATATCTATTGTAAACCTACTTTTTCCTGCATTTGAAGGCATTGCAAATGCCATTGTTTCTCCCTTTCTTATTCCCTTAAATACACTTGTAAGTATCGGGAAAGGAAGAGGTAGACCATTTCTTAAATTATTATCCCCTGATTCCAAAAATGTTGTAAGATTTTTATTTAAAACCGCACGTTTAAATTTTTCAGTAGCATTTACCTGCTCTATTGCACTTTTTACTTCTTCAACTGACATTTTATCATAAAGAGTATATTGTGTAATTTCAACTACTTTATCCTGAATAGTTTTTATAGGAATTGCTAAATATGCTTTTCTCAAAACAAAAAGTTTTCTTAATTCTATATATATTTTTTCTACATTATAATCTTTTCCTTTAACACTAGATTTTAATTCAGTCTTAAAATTATATACTTGTTCATTATCTCTTGCAAAATTAAATCCACTTTTTGCATCTTCAGAACTATATGCTCCTCCTTCAGTAAATATAATACTTTTATATACATTTAAGCTATCTGCATCTTCAAAATAGCATTCTTCAAAAGGGAAATAATATTTTACGATAAGTTTTGGATCATTTAGCAATATTCCTACAAATGTACGTTCTAAATCTATATTACTTAATTCTGGTGGATAAATTCCTGTATTTTCTTCTGTTTCTTCTTCTGCTTCCTCTTCCTCATCATCTTCCCCATTTTGCATTTTGCTTAATTCATCTATCTTTTTAAATGCTGCCATATAATCATTGTTTAATAATTCTTGTCTTATTTCCCCTATTACTTTTTCATTTTTTTCAGTAACTGGTATATTATCTAATATTTCATAAATTCTTTTTATTTTATCATCTTCCATCTCTAATTTCCTTTCTAACTAATTTATAATCTTAATTTAGAAGTAGAGGAAGTTATCTTCCTCCTCCACCTCCTCCGGCCTCCGGCCTCCGCCGACCGCCACCTGAGAAACCTCCGCCTCCTCCTGAGGCTGATGAATATGCTGTTGACATCGAATTACTAATCGCGTTTGAAAAACTTCTAGAAAAATCCGTATGTACCATTAAATACATATAAGGATAAGTATTTACATTTATAGTATTTTCTAAATCTGGATAAACTATTTTTAATTGTTTTAACACCTTATCTGCAATACCAAATGCTGTAGCAAATACTAAAAATTTCTCCCAAATCGCAATTTCTGGAACTTCTCTTTTATCAAGTAATGAAAATTCTTCCATATACTTTTTAAGTCCTTTCCATTTTGCAATTTCATCTATTCCCTCTTGTGTAAATATATCTATTTTAGCTATTGCTATTCCTGTTACAATTAGATTTAAAAGCATTATAATTATAAAAGCAATACATCCAATAATAGCTAAATTTCCAAGCCAATCTACAACTGCAATTGATCCAATTACACAAAATATAAATAATGTTAGGAACAATACTTGTATGCTAGATTCTTTTCCATATTTTTCTTGTTCTTCTTTATCAATTAAATTTTTGTCTATCAGCTTTTTCTTAGATTCTTTTTTTACTTTTTCTTGCAAATTTAATATTTTAGTTGTTGATGCATTTTTAATATATTTTTCTAATTCCTTTACAGTAAGTTCTCCATCTTTTTGTTTACTAAAAGCTGATAATAAGAATTCTCCTATTGCTTTTTCATCTTTATTTTCTAAATTAAGTATGCCTTCCTTATCTAATAATTTTATACTAATCTCATCTTTTCCTTTTTCATTTTTATTACTATGTATTTCTATTAATTTTTTTAAGGCCAACTCTAATAATGTAGCTGAAAAGATTTTTCCTATATCATTTTGTTGCAATTCTAATTTTATTTCTTTTTCTAAAAATAGCGCTTCTGCAGGAGATGCATCTTCTCTTGGTATTTCTCTAAAATAAATTATTTCTTCACTTGGCTTTTTTTCTTTTCTTGTCATAATTAATTTTATTTTTCTGATTATATTAATTATAAAAAGTATGCTAATTACAGTAATTGCAATATAGAAAATTATTACATATATCATTCTTTGAGTTCTTAATCTATTTGCTTCTTCTGCCCATACACTTTCTTCTTCCAATACATTATCTAAAATAGGATGGTTATATATTCTTTGTATTTCTCCGCTTAATACATCCAATGGGAATAATGTTCTTATTTCTACATATGTTCCTGCTTTAAAATCATTTACTGTAAATTCTATTTTATTATTATCAGTTGCATATATTTCACCATTTAGCCCGGCAGTATGTCCCCATACTCTTATTTCATCTTTGTTTTCTACAGCTTTTGGAAGCGTTATAGTACCTGTTATTTTTTTAGCATCTATTTCAAAATCTTCTCCTACAAACTGCCAATAAAGTTGATTATAATCCGTATATTTTCCAACTGCTCCTTCTACAGTATATGAAATTTCATAAGTTCTAGTATCTTTTCCATCATCTAAACCTACTCCCCATGCAATTTCAAAATCACCATCATTATTTATTAGACCATAATAATAATCTTTAGTTACATGATACATAAGCCTTGATGTTTCTGTAAAATCTTTATTAATTCCATTTGTTACTTCTTTTACTGTTACATCTTTTATGTCTAGATATTTATTAATATCTGTTTTAAATGTTTTATACAAAGTATTTGTATCTTCTATGTCTATATCCCAAGTTTCAGTAACAGACATATCTCCATTTTCCAGAATTTTAGCATCAAAATTTAAATTGTTTAATTCTAAATTACTTGAAGCTGCATTACTTTTATTTCCAATAATTAAAAATAAAAATACAAACATTAAAATTATAAATAATTTTCTAATCTTTTTCATTGACATTCCCCTTTATTTTATTTTTTATATCATCTATTTTAACATTAATATCTTGTGGTAAGTTTTCTAAATAAGGTATTTCTTCATTTTCTATTTCGTATTTTTCTTTAACTTTTAAGATTCTTCTTACACTTCTATTTATCTTTGCAATATTTATTTTTCCATCCTTTGATTCTTTTATAATTTTATCAATAAGACCTTCATCACCTGGATTATATTTAAATAATACTATATCATTTCCTGCTTTAAAAGCTTTTATTAATGCTCTTTTTGTTCCATATAATAACCTTATTGCCTTCATTCTTATATCATCTGTAATTACAATTCCATTAAATCTATTTTTCTTCCTTATATATTTTCTAACAAAACTTTTTGACATTGATGCTGGATAACCATGTGTAACATGTTTTATTCTTAAATGCCCTACAAGTAACACATCTGCTCCATTTTCCATTGCTCTTTTAAATGGTACTAAATCCTCTTTTTCTAAATTTTCATTTGATTCTTCTATTACAGGAAGTGTTAAATGTGAATCTTTTTTTGTCGCTCCATGGCCCGGAAAATGTTTGATTGCCGGTACTATATGGTACTCTTTCATTTTGTTAATATAAGTAATACCACATCTAGATACTACATCTATATCTTCGCTAAAAGCTCTATCTCCTATTGCTTGATTACTTTTAAATCTTTTTATATCTAAAACTGGTGCAAAGTTAAAATTAAATCCTGTTTCTTTTAGCATCTTTCCTGTAACATCACTTGCTTCTTCTACTAAATTTTCTTCTGCAAGTTTATTTGCAGAAGGTAAATTTATAAAGTCATTTGGCATTCTATTTACTCTTCCGCCCTCTTGGTCTATCGCTATAAATAAAGGAATTTTATTTTTTCTTCCCAATGCTCTTAATCTATTTACTAATTGATTTAATTCTTTATAATTTTTATAGTCTTTTTTATATAGAAGAACTCCACCTATTTTATATTTTTCTATAAGATTTTCTACATTTTTTATATAACTTTTATTTCCTACTCCAACCATTAACATTTGGCCTACTTTTTCTTCTATTGATAGATTTTCTAACTTTTCCATTATTACCTCTATTACAGTTTTTCTACATTATATACTTTTAAATATATATTCGCAATAGATTTTTCCTTATTTTTGTGTTATAATTTTTATGTTATTTTATTAAAGAAGGAGATACATTATGGCATTTGATGGAATTATAACAAAGCTAGTTGCTACAGAATTAAATCTACTTTCTGGAGCTAGAATTGATAAGATTTTTCAGCCTGATTCAAACACTGTTGTATTAGGTTTTTATTTAGATGGTCTAAATTATGCTTTAAATATTTGTACAAACCCTCAAAATTACAGAATAAATTTAACAACACATTCTAAGAGAAATCCTAAAGTTGCACCTAATTTTTGTATGGTTTTAAGAAAACATTTAATTGGACTTAGAATTAAAAATATTATTACTAATTCATTAGAAAGGATTGTAACAATTGAATTTGAAGGTTTTGATGATATAGATGATATTATTACCAAAAAACTAATAATTGAGCTTATGGGTAAACACTGTAATATTATCTTACTTAACGATGAAAATATTATTATAGATAGCTTAAGACATATTAATAATGAAAATGCAACACATATCGTTGTACCACATATTAAATATACATATCCTAAAATTACTAAAAAAGACTTTTTATCTGAGTCGCTAGAAGATTTTAAATCTTCTATAAATACATTAGATTTGTCTTTATATCCTAAAAAAATTAGTGATACTTATAATGGAATTAGCAAAAAATATATTTCTTTTATTATTGAAAAATTTAGCTTAAAAACTCCAGAAGATATTTATAATTACTTAAAAGATATTATTTATAGAACTGACTCTTTAAAATTAAAATTAGAGAAAAAAGACAATGACTACTTCCTACTTCCAGATGACTCAAACGAAGAGAGTTTTTCTATTAACTTTGCTTTAGATGATTTTTATTACAACAAAGAAACTTCTGAAGAACTAAGGATAAGTCGTAATAGTGTTTTAAAATTAATTTTAGCTACCTTAAAAAAATATAATAAAAGATTAGTCCACATCAATAGCAAGCTTAAAGAATGTGATAATATGGATACTTACAGACTTTATGGTGAACTTATCACTGCTAATTTGTATAGAATTCCTAATAAAAATTTAAAAGAAGTCGAACTTGAAAACTATTATGATAATAATAAAAAAATTATAATTCCTTTAGATGAAAGATATGTACCAAGTATTAATGCTAAAAGATATTTTAAAAAATATAACAAATTAAAAAATGCTTTAGAGATTGTAAGCATACAAAAGAAAGAAACTATGCAAGAGCTTAATTATATAGAAAGTGTAGTTTATGAATTAGAAGCAGCAAACTCTGTAGAAGAAATTGCAGAAATTCTAGATGAGATTTCTGAAAATGACATATTTAAAGAAAAAACTAAAAATTTAAAGAAGAAAAAACAAAATAAAGTAAAAAAATCTAATCTTACTAAAAATAAAAATGTTAGTTTTAATCCTCTAAAATATACAATTGATGGATTTACTCTTTTAGTTGGAAGAAATAATAAGGAAAACGATTATTTAACATTAAAATTTGCAAATAAACATGATATATGGTTCCATACTAAAGATATTCATGGTAGCCATGCAGTTCTTTTTTTAAATAATAAAGTACCAACAGAAGATATTCTAACAAAATGTGCTGAAATTACAGCATATCATAGTAAAGCAAGATTTTCTTCTAATGTACCTGTTGATACTTGTGAAGTACGCTATGTCAAAAAACCAAAAGGTGCCAAACCTGGTATGGTTATTTACACTAATTATTCTACATTATATGTTAATCCTAAGAATAATTAAAGAGAAGCAAATGCTTCCCTTTAATTATTTATAATATTTATAAAACACTATCACCATAACATAAGCATAGTAAGAACAGTTACTATAACAATTTGTGATTTATTCCATTCTTCTGGTAAAATCTTAAGCTCTTCCCCAGTTTTTTCATCTGTAATTGAAATAGAATAGGACGTTACGTCCTCTGCTTCAAAATACATACTAAAGTCCTGTGTTGGATTTGCATCTGTTGTCTCTATATCTATGTACCTTTTTCCTACCATATTATCTCTTGAAGAATATAAATCTATTTCTACATATTTTCCTGTTAAGTTATCATCATTATTATTATCATTTATAGTTCCTTTAATTCTACCATTTACTAATGTTGCTTGCGCTTGTGATATTTGTACTTGTGATGTATTATCTTTTCTTGTTATATCTTTATATGAAGAATTTAACCCAACATCAATTATAAAATTTGAGAACACAAAGAATCCTACAATTATTAGTGCATATATTAAAAATGTTTTTAACCTTGCCATCTTTTTTTCCTTTCCTTTTAACTTAATATATATATTATATCAAATTTCAGGTTATTTTTCAACCAAAAATTGTAAATTATGTTAATTCGTGATATAATTATTATGTATAGGCAATCAACCGATGTAATTATCTATTAACTATAATTAGTTAAAAGGGGGAAAAATGGACGTAAAAAAGTATTTTATTAGATACAAACACTATTGTATTTCTTATTGTATATGCTTTTTGATCTATGTCTTACTCTTCTTTATTGGTAATCCATATACTTCAACATTAAAAGTAATTATTTTATTTGTTGCATTTATCATTGCAGCTTTGGCTATGAAACTTACTCTATCAAAAAAACTGAAAAAGCTTTTTTATATTTGGTTTCTTAGTGCTTTAGCATGTGGAATTCTTGCCATTTTAGAAGTTTTAAGATAAAATCACGTCCAAAATCGCAGTACTTATTTTTAGTACTGCGATTTTTTATATTTCTATTTCTTTATTTAAATACACTGAATAAATATATGTATTTTTAACTTGTTTATTATAGGCTTGTTCTAGAGCTTCCTTATATAAATCTAACTGTTTTTTATACTTTGTAACTAATTCTTGTTCGTTTCCCGCTTCTGCATAATCAGTTTTATAGTCCACAAGATTTAAGTTACCATCTTTATCAATATAATACAAGTCAATAATACCTTGAACTAGTATATTTTCATCTGTATTTTCTTTATAAATCTCTTTTGCAGGAACATTTATATAAAAAGGCTTTTCTCTTTCTATTTCTTTTGCTGCTTTTAACTCTTCCCAAATCTTTGATTTTGTAAATTGTAAAATCTTATTTGGATTAATAGCTTCCTTTTCTTTAGTTGTTATAATTTTCTTTGCTTCTAATTCTTCTATTAAACTTTTTACTTTTTCTAAATTGTAATCTACCTTTTCATCTAATTTCTGCATGCATAAATGTACTAATGTTCCCTTCATAGCAGATGTTATTTTTTCTTCTTCTCCATTTTTCAAGAACTTTGGTTTTTGAAGTTTTATTTCTTTTTCTATTAATGTTTTTTCACCATTTTCTAATTGTTTAAGAGTTGTCACTGCTGTTTTAGTTGGAATTATTGTATCTAATATATTAGGATATTTGTAATTTAATATTTTATTTATTTTACTTAAACTTTCACTACTTACTTTTTTACTTTCTAATTTTTCTAAAACATTTATTTCTTCATTATCTACTTTTTGTAAGCTCTTTAATAAAGTTCTCTTTTTGTAAGTATTTAATTCTACTTTATCTGAACATTGATTTTTCTCGTATTGATAAACAAGTAAAATCCAATCTAAATATCTTTTACATTTTTTAATTAGAATAGGATTAATTTTACTGTCTTCTTTTGGATATCTTTCTATGTTAGAATCTATTTTTTCCAAATCTTTCTTAAAATCTCTTGTTACACCTGTTATAAACAATTTTTCTTTTGCTCTAGTCAAAGCAACATATAATATCCTCATTTCTTCTGAAAGTGTCTCTATCAAAATCTTATCCTTAATAGCCATTTTGCTTAAAGTATCATATTTTACTTGTTTATCATAATCTATATATTTTACTCCTATTCCCATTTCTTGATGAAGTAGAATATCTTCTTTTAAGTCTCTTTGATTAAATTGTTTTCCTGTATTTGATAAAAATACAACCGGGAATTCTAATCCTTTACTTTTATGTATGCTCATTATTCTTACAACATCATCATTTTCACCAATAAGTTTTGCAGAACCCATGTCTCCACTAGATAATTTTAATTTATCTATGAAATTTATAAAATTGTATAATCCTTTGAAATTACTACTTTCATAATCCTTTGCTTTTTGGAATAACATTTTTAAATTTGCTTGTCGTAAATCTCCATTTGGCATAAGACCTACATAATTATAATATCCAGTATCACTATATATTTTCCAAATAAGCTCGTCTAATGCTAAATACTCTTTTTCTTTTCTCCATTTATCTAAATTATCAAAAAAGTTTTGTAACTTTCCTCTTAATTTATCATCTACATCTATTAACGCTTTTTGCATACAAGTATAAAAATTATCATAGGAATCCGTTAAACGTATTTTAACCAATTCATTATCTGTAAATTTTCCTATATATGATCTTAGCACTGATACTAGTGGTATATCTTGCATTGGATTATCTATTATTCTTAATAGTGACATTATTGTTTGTATTTCAATAGAATCCAAATATTCTTGTGAGCTATCAGAAAAAACTGGTATTTCCAAATTTAAAAGTTCTTGTTCAAACACAGGTGCTGGAGTAGAAGTTGACCTAAGTAAAATTACTATATCCTTATATGAAATATCTCTATATTTTTCTTCTTTTCTATCCCATACCTGAAACTTACTTTCTACTAATTTTTTTATTTTATCTGCTACAAACCTTGCTTCTAATTCTACATTTTCAATTCTCTCCTCTTCTTCTACTTTTTCTTCATCATTATTTTCAATCTCTAATTCTATGTCTTCTTCTAATAAATCAATTACATCAATTTCTGTATTTAAGTCTTGCTTTGCTTCTTTATAGTCTGCTCCTAAGTTTAAATATTCATCTTCATTATAATCTATATCACCCAATGTTTCACTCATAATATCTTGAAATATTAAATTTGTAAAATATAAGATATTTTCTCTACTTCTAAAGTTCTTAAATAATTGTATTTTTAAATCATCATCACTTGTTTTCTTATCCTTACTTTTATATCTCTTATATTTACTTATAAAAAGCTCTGGCATCGCTTGACGAAATTTATAAATACTTTGTTTTACATCTCCTACCATAAAGATATTATTTTCCTTAGATACTGAATTTAATATATATTCTTGCACTAGGTTACTATCTTGGTATTCATCAATTGCAATTTCTTGATATTTTTCTTGGTATTTTTTTGCAATATCGGATGGAATAACTTCTCCATTTTCCTCTTTTATTAATATTTTTAATGCAAAATGTTCTACATCTTGAAAGTCCACAATGTTTTTTTCTCTTTTTCTTTTTGAGAATTCTTCTCCAAATTCTAACACTATATTTTTTAATTTTAATAATATAGGATACATATCATAAATATCTTGATTAGCTGTTTTAGAGTCACAAACTAATATATTATTTAGCATTTTCAAGTTTTCTTTTACAGAATCTCTAATATTTTTAGCTTCTTCTTTTTCTAAGGCATCTATTCTTTTACCCCTCCATGGTATGAATTCTAATACACTATTTACTTCATAAGCTTTATCCCAATTATTTAAATTATTCTTTAATGCTTCTAACATATCTATATCATGTGTTATTATTTTAAAATATCCTTCTAAATCCGGATTAGAATAAAGAAGTTTTTCTGCTACTTTTAAAGAAGAAATCCCATCTACTAATTCATCTTCTATTTCTTTTAATAAAATACTTCCCCAAGATGTTGTTGAAAAATCTTTGTCCAAATTTTCTTCTATGTTAAACATTTCTATTTTTTCATTTAACCATTTTTCAGGGAAAGGATTACTTTGTATATAATTATAGATTTTTAATATTAAATCTTTTAGTGGTGTATCATCTTTATAAGAAGTGTATGTATGGATTAATTTTAAAAAATCTTCATCCTCTTCTTCATATTTTTTTTCAAACATATCTTCCATTACTTCTTGTTTTAATAATTCGATTTCTGTTGTATCTGCTATTCTAAAATTAGGCGCTAAATTTTCTAATTCATAAAAATTATTTCTTACAACTTCCAAGCAAAAAGAATCTATTGTACATATACTTGCTTTATTTAATAATGTTATTTGTCTTAATAATTTCTCATCATTTGGATTTTCATCTAACTTTTTATATATTGCATCTAATACTCTTTCTCTCATTTCTGATGCTGCGCTATTAGTAAAAGTAACTACTAATAATTTATCTATATCTATTCCTTCTTCAACTACTTTTTTTATTATTCTTTCTACTAATACTGCTGTTTTTCCACTTCCTGCAGCTGCTGCAACTAGTATATTAGAACCTTTTTCATTTATTGCTTGTTTTTGCTCATCTGTCCAATCCATTTAATATTTTTTCTCCTTTATTTTTCTTAATTTTTATATTTTTTCTTTTTGCTATTTTATCATTTGTAACACATTTTTTCAAGAAAATAATGAGGAACATAACCACTCTCTGATTATATTCCTCATTAACTCTAGTTATATTATTTTTCTAATAAAGAACTGATAAATTTGAGAAAACTATTGCCATATTCATTATTACACCAATTACATCTACTACACCTACACATATTCCAACAATTCCCATCCATTTAAACTTTTGCTTGTTAGCATCAAATTTAACAATAGATACTATTCCTAAAATAATTGCTGCTACTCCTAGTGGCATACCAAATACCAAAAGGCCAACTAATGAAAATATAAAGCTAAGTAATCCACATGTATTTACATTTTTTTCTCCTGTTACCTCTGTATCATTATTAATATTTTCATTTTGCTCTACTTCTTTTACTTCATTTTCGTCCATGCAAACTTCCTCCTTTATTTATATTATATATTTATATAATAGAGTATTTTACTATTTCTGTCAATTTTTTACCAAAAATTTCTTTTAAAATTTTGTTTTAACTTTTATTGCTTTTTAATATACTTATTTGTATAATTAATTTAGTATTATATTTTAGAAAGGAGACCAACTATGAAAAGTCAATAGAAAAATTAAAAATTTTTTAAAAATTTTTTATATAAAAAAGGTCAACCTT
>CALXFI010000035.1 GCA_944387535.1 uncultured Clostridia bacterium
CAAAAAGGAGGAATTTTTCTACTCATAGCTAGAAGCTTTTAGAACCCCCTGTAAAACAGGGGGTTTTCATTATCCAAAAATTTAAACCATAATCTTTTTATAAATATTATAAAGATTATGGTTTACTTTTTTTCTATATTAATCATTTTAATTATTGTTCTTTATGGTTCTTTATTGAACGAATTGTGCCAAAATTGTGCCAAAAGCATTTATTCGTTTTTTGAAACCGTTGAGGCTGTAAGGAAAGAATTTTCAATATTGTGCCATTTACTGTGTCCTGACATGTCTATTCCTCCTTTAATTGTAATCTAACCTGTTATATTTTACCACATTTTTTAAGTTTTGTGTAGTATTTTTTTCTAAATGTCGGATAATTTTTTAGTTTTTCCAACAATTAGTTTAAATTTTTAATCAAAAAGAATAAAAGCAAGCTAAAGTTACTTGCTTTTATATTATTTTTTAATCTTTTAATTTATATAGCATATAAATTGCTTCTACAATATTGATAATTTCCTATATTGCAAGAAGAACTATAAGTGCTGTAATTGTTGCTACTACAAATTTTAGTAATGAATTTAAAATAATAAATATATAATTAATGTTTTTTACCTTTATATTTACTTCCAGTTGTTATTAAACATATTTTTTAAATATTTACTATTAAAAGTATTATCTAAGAATTTCTCATAATTATTAATTGGTGGAATTCCTTTGTCTGCATTATGAGCTCTGCTTACACAGCTTATAGTAAACAAGATATCAAGTAATATAAATATTATTAAACAAATTGCAATAGTTTTATACGCTTTTTTGTTTATTTTACTAAGTATTTTATCTATTTGAGGATATAAAATTTTAATCCATAAAATGCCTAAAATTCCCCAAAATATAGAAAATAGTAAACAAATACGTCCGTTTAAATTTAAGAAACTATTAGAATAGTCCCATGCTGTAAAGCCTACAACTACTTCCATACCAAAGCTCATAATATATTCTAAAATAGATCCACCAATAAAACTTAATAGAAATATTTTTAAATAAGATTCATCTTTAAATTTATATAATAGCAAAGTAAGAGCAACACCACAAATGCCATATGCAAAATTAAATGGTCCAATTACTACAGCTGAATGATTTATAAATACACCTTTTGTAACAAATGTCCATATCAATTCAACCACATATCCACAAATACTTGTTATTACAAAAATATACAATAATTTATATAATTTCTTCATATATTTCTCCTAAATTGCTATTATAATTTTATATTTATTTACTACTACTCACTTCTTAATGCTAGTACTGGATCTTCTTTTGCTGCTTTTCTTGATGGAATAATTCCTCCAATTAGAGTCAAAATAATGCTAAGTACAATTAAAATTATACCAGCTATTGGTGGCAAAGCTGCTTTTACATTTGCTCCATTAGATAATGCATAAATAATTTTATTTATAGGAATTATTAATAATAATGTAATACCTACTCCAATAAATCCTGCAAGTGCACCAATAATAAATGTTTCTGCATTAAAAACTTGTGCAACATTTCTTTTAGAAGCTCCCATAGCTCTTAAAATTCCAATTTCTTTTTTACGTTCTAATACACTAATATAGGTAATTACACCTATCATAATAGAAGAAACAACAAGTGAGATTGCAACAAATGCAATTAATACATAACTAATTGTATCAACAATAGTTGTAACAGAACTCATTAAAGTTCCTACCATATCCGTAAATGAAATTACTTTATCTTCATTACCTTCTTTTTCCATACGTGCGTTATAATCATTTAATAAATTAGTTATTGATTTATTTCCTTCAAAATCTTTTGGATAAATATCAATACCACTTGGCTCATCAAGGTCTGCATAATTTAAATTCTTCAAATTACTTTCATACGTGACAACATCTTTAGACATAAGAGAATTAAACAATTCTGATAATTCCTCTTGATTCATTTTTAAATGAAATGCTTCTACAAAAGCATTTTCATCTATACTAATTGCCTCTGTTATTGATTTACTTAAAGATGAAATACTAGATTTCATTTGTTTTTGTAAATTTACGCTAATTGAAGTAACAGCTGTTTGCATATATTTTTCCATGATGTTTGATATTTGTGTATCTAAATCTTGACTTTTTACTATCCCAGTTAAATTATTAGTAATGATTGTTTTTGCGTCATCTGAAGATAGATATTCTGTAAGATATTTATTTAAATCATCGATACTTACTAAAGAATTATCTTCTACATATTTGTTATATCCATTTAAAATCTCTTGCATAATTTCTTGCATTTGTTCTTGTGTAAAGCTTAAACTTCCACCATTTTCTTTAATAATTTCTTCAATTTTCTTATTTAATAAATCTGTAGCTTCTTTTGACTGTAGATAATCTGATAATTGTTTACTTATATCGCTTAAATTTGCTCCTTGGTTATTTTTTATATAAGTTTCATAACCATTTAAAAGGTCAGTCATTATTTTTTGTACATCATCACTTGACATAGAAAATTTAAGATTATCTATAACATCTTCTATACTAAGTGATGGTATTGAATTTTTATTTAATATATTGTTCAAATTTCCAAAATCCACTTTTATTTTTGATTCATCTATCTTAAATGCTGACTGCATCTTATTAGTATCTATATCAATTAAAGAATTCATGTCAAAAGCGCTTTCACTTGTATCATCAAATCTTTTTCCAGTAAACACATTAATTTCTGGGTTTGCTAATTGGTCTTGCACTATTTTACTGTTTTTGGCATTTTCTATTACATGATTTGTTAAAGATGCTGGATAACATATTCCTGCTCTTAACATTGCGCTTGTTGCCCCTTCTTTTGGTTGTACAATTCCAACTATTTTTAAATCTTCTCCGTTCGCTACAAGATTTTTCATATAATCTATATTATCAGTTTTATCTCTCCAAATATTGTATTCATTATCATATTCATAGCAATCACTATTATTTATTAATTTAAAAGTAATTCCTAAAATATCATCATAAGAATATGAACATAAATTATCAGGTGTATTTACATCTTCTCCATTTGAAAACTCAGTAACTAAATTTTGTAACTCACTATAATCTCTTAAGCCTAATGTATAAAGTAAAAAGTCACTAATATTTCCTCTTGAAGTTAACACTAAAACACACTCATTATAATTTGTAGGCCATTTACCTGCTTTTACATCATATTGGCTTTCATATAATTCTTTATTTTCTGGCATTTGGGAAAATACATTTGTACTCATCATACTAGATATCATACTATTACTAGACTGGCTTGAACCTATTCCTAAACTTGAAAAACTTGTATCTGGATTTACTTGTCTTAAATTTTCCGTATCTGAACTATAAATTTTAGGTGTAATATCATAAGTATATTCAATATCTTTAGCATAATCATATACTGGGCATCCATCACTTTCTAAATATTCTTTTAGTGATTTTAAATCATTTGAGCCTATTTTAGAAAACATATTAGTTAACTGTTTACTAACGTTTATATCTCCGCTTCTCTTGATTTTCGTCTCCATCATTACCAGTTCCAACTAATAAAGAACTTATATCAATTCCTGAACTTTGTATTTGAAGAGGATATTCTGATAAAGTATCTTCTTCTACTGAACCTATATAAGTATTTACACCATTTGATAATGAAAGAATCAGCGCTATTCCAATAATTCCAATTGACCCTGCAAATGATGTCAATATTGTTCTTCCTTTTTTAGTTTTCAAATTATTAAAACTAAGTGATAATGAAGTTAATAAAGACATTGATGTTTTTCCTAAATTCCTATGTACTGGCTTTTTTTGTTCTTCATTTTCTATTACATAAGTGTCTGTATCTGAAAGTATTACTCCATCTCTTAAATTTACAATACGTGTTGCGTATTTTTGCGCTAACTCTGGATTATGAGTTACCATTACTACTAATCTATCTTTTGCAACTTCTTTTAGTAAATCCATAACTTGAATACTAGTATCACTATCTAAAGCTCCGAGTTGGCTCATCTGCAAGTACAATATCTGGATCATTTACTAATGCTCTTGCAATTGCAACTCTTTGCATTTGCCCACCTGATAGTTGATTTGGTTTTTTATGCATATGTTCTGCAAGTCCTACTTGTTCAAGAGCCTTTATTGCTTTTTGTCTACGTTTTTTCTTGATACACCAGAAATAGTTAATGCTAGCTCTACATTTGCTAAAATTGTTTGATGTGGTATTAAGTTATAACTTTGGAATACAAAACCAATTGTATGATTACGATAAGAATCCCAATCTCTATCTTTATAATTCTTAGTAGAAACTCCGGTTTATTATTAAATCACCTTTATCATACCTATCTAATCCACCTATAATATTTAAAAGTGTTGTTTTTCCAGAGCCACTAGGTCCTAAAATTGCAACAAATTCATTATCTCTTAAATTTAAGCTTACATTATCTAAAGCTTTTTGTACTAAGTTTCCCGTCTTATATTGTTTGTATACATTTTTTATCTGTAACATAAATCAATCTCCTATTTTTCATAAGTAATAAAAAACATCTCTTTTATCTATATCAATATTTTTTTATTATATTCCTTCTTCATATAAACTCTTTAACTTTTCTTGATGTCTTTCTAACCTTGAAATATCTACATTGTTTTCTGGTCTAAATACAAATATTTTATTTTCTTTTTCTAATTTTTCTATTTTATTGTAAGTTTCATTATATTTATTTGGTCTATCATACATAGTTTCTAGTAATTTAGGATATTTCTTATATACTAAATTATACATTTTCTTCATTTTATTTGATACTGGCTTTTTTCTATACTCTTTATTTCTTGTAAGTACAACAACTATTTTTTCATATCCTTGTTCTAATGCCCATTCTATTGGTACATTACATTCTATTGCTCCATCTAAATATGGCTTACCATTTATTTTAACAATTTTTGAAACTAGAGGCATGCTAGAAGATGCTTGTAATAATTTATATGTATTTTCTTTATTTTTATCATAGAATTCCGTTTTACCAGTTTCACAATTTGTAACACCTGTTACAAATCTCTTTTTAGAATTTAAAAATTCTTTTTCATCAAATGGATTTTCTTTTGCAATTTCTCCGCCAAATAAATAATCAAAACCAACTAATCCCTTATTATTTTTTATTGCTCCTACTCCTATATATTTATTATCATTACAATGATTAATATTTATTTTAGCAGTTCTTCCTCTTTGATTAGATATGTAATTAGAACCTACTAAAGCACCTGCAGAAACACCTACTGTACAATCTATATCTATATTATTATCCATTAAGACATCTAATACTCCTGACGTAAACAAACTTCTCATTGCTCCGCCTTCTAATACTAAAATTGATTTTTCCATTTTAATCACCTACTATAATTCAAAAATATTAGCTTTTAATATCATCCTTGAAATTTTTGTTTTATCTTTAAAAGGTATCTCCCACATGCTTCCTGTTATCGACCTTTTTATTTTATATTCTTTTGTTGGTTCTCCAAGTAATTTATTTAATTGTTTTTGTAAACCAACTTTATTTGTATATATACATAATTTTTCCATATCATATATTACATTTATTGTTGTTTCTGTTTCTGCTTTTATTGGTTCTTTATATATTTTTTTACTCATTTATACATCCTTCTTCTTATTATTTTCCAATATTCTTTTTATCTTATCTATTTTTTTATGATTATAACATCTTTCCATATTTTTTTCCACTAATTATTTTATGTAGATTTTCTGTTTTCATTTTTTATTGTAAAGCAATAATAAGAGCTTTTTATAGCCCTTACTATTTATTATATTTTTCACTTGCTTTTTTAATAATTTCCTTCATCTCATTTCTTAAACTTTCCGGTCTTATTACTTCTACTAAATCTATATTTCTCATTGCCCACATCCTAAAGCCTAATAAATTAGCATCTAATATTAATGTAAATGTTTCATTATCTTCTTTTTTAATTGTTACATTTTTACCAAACTCATCAAAAATAGAGTTTAGTAATAATATATTACATCTTACTTCTACTTCTTCTTTTTCACCGCCAAACATTTCAACTGTTGATTCTGCAAAACTTTGTATCTCACTTGTTGTCTTTTTTATAGTTCTTTTTTCATCTAACTCTTTAACATTTTTTATTCTATCTAATCTATAATGGTAAAAATTTTCTCTACCTTCTTTTATTCCTATTAAATAAAATTCTTGTTTATTATATACTAAGGCATATGGAGTAACTTTTGGTGTGCTTACAATTACCTTTTCTAATTTATTATTTGATATATCATATTTCCAATATTCAAATTTTATTTTATTTAAATTTTCTATGGCGTTAGAAATATCCTCAATATTTTTTATTACTTCCATATTATCTGTCTTTGAATCGTTTGCATATATTTTATAATTTCTTAGTTTTTTATTTTCATAAATATTTTGCATATTCTTACATTTTTTTATAATACTTTTTGCAACAGAAGGAACTATGTAATTTGCATAACTAAAATTATCAATAATTGCTCTTATCTCCCCTGGTTCAAATTCTGTTTCAGGGTTTCTATTTATATAATAACCTTTTTTATTTTCATCTCTTGTGCTTATATCATAATCTAATTTATATTTTAAAAGGTTTATATTTCTTCTAATTGTTCTTGGGTCTATTTCTACATCATACATTTCTTTTACCTTTCTTCCAATTTCTGCACTGCTTAGCATGTGTTCTTCATCACTATATTTTTTTAACACATTTAAAATATACAATATATTTCCATTTTTCTCATATAAATCCATTAATACATTTCTCCTTTTTTATCATTAACTAATTTATTTATTGTATCAATACTGTTTTCTACACTTTCATAATATTCACTTGCATCAAATGTAGTTTCTTCTTTCTCATTTTTATCTGTTCCAGTTAAATCAATTTCCTTTTCTTCCATATATTCTATATCTTTGGTCATTTTATTTATAATATTTGCTGTTTGTTTTTCGTCTAAGCTATTTTCCATATAAATAAATTCCACCTGTAGCTTTTTATTTTTATCACCTTTATTTTCATCATAATCCCTATACACTTTACTAAAATACCTATCAATTCTTCCTATTCTTTGTTCCATATCTCCAGGTGTCCATGCAATTCCATAATGTATTATTTTTGAGCAGTCTACTTGTAAGTCTATTCCTTCTTTTAATACATCTGTTGTAACAATAACATCTGGGAAAAATGTTGTATTAAAACATTTTTGCACCCTTGATATGCTAGGTCTTGTTTTACTTGAGCAAGCAGCTACTGGTGATGGATAAAATATTTGCATACTTTTAGATAAATTTTCATTCATGTTTTCATTTTCAGAAAAATTTATATCTAATATTTTTCTTACAGAAAGTTCATTTGTAAAAATATCTAAAAACCCTCTTATTCTTTTAGATAATCTTTCTTTAAATTTACTATTATCTTTTTTTATATTTTTTAATAAATTTTCCAAATTATCTTCTTTACCTTTGTTAATTCTCATTAGTATTAAATAAATTATTCCTTCACCATTTATTATGTTTTTCTCAATAATTTTTTTTATTATTTCTCTATTTATAAATTTCTCTTTTGTTATTTTATCATAATCACATAAAAGAAATTTTTCTATTTTTTTATTTTCATCATTCCATAAATCTTTTTTCCAAATATTATATTTCATATTTTTTAAAGTTTCATCACAACTTAAATTAAAACTATCACTTGTTGCTTTTTTATTATTCTTTTCTTGTTCTTCATTATCCTCAACATTTCTTCTATTTTTAAAATAAAACTCTTCATACCAATTACTAATATTTTCATATTTTGGGTTATTTTTCTCATTATATTTATTTAGTAATAATAAATTTAATATTCTTATTCTATCTCTTTTTAAATTAGTATTAGAAATCATAAAATTATTATTTTTTACTAATTCTTCTGCTTCCTTTTCTAATTCTTTGTATGTAAATTTTTTATCTTCTAAAACAACTTCTTTTTTATTATTATTATAACTCCAATTTATATTTAAATAGTCTATTAAGTTTTCTTCACATATTGTAGAAAAAGCCCCTGACTTCGTAAAACTTACCTTTATATAAAACATCTTTCTGCTATTTGTTTTTTTATCCTTTAAACTATCAAGCCAAACAGAATATTCTTTTTCATCATCTCCTGTATCTTGTTTATTTTCATTTTTGTTTAACTGGTTTATTTTACTTTCAATTACTTTTATATAATTACCAGTTTTATTATCAGCATATTTTTTTCTTTCGTTTTCTTCTAATTTCTTATCTAATATTTCATTAACTAAACCATTTATTTTCTTATCATAAACATTAGAATATATCTTTTTTATCTCTTCTGTTGAACTAATTCTTCTTGTAAATATTAGCTCTTTTTCTAAATCTTCTTTATTTATATTTTCTTCAAGTATTTCTTTCATTTTTCTAGTTTTTGGATGTGCTAAAACACCATCTTTATCAATTAATTTACCTTTTTCTAAAGCATTTTTCAATTTCTTTAGTAATTCTTTTTCTCTCTTTTTCTTTTCTTTATCTTCTATTTCTTCTCTATATACATTCCCATCATTATCATAATCACTTTTTGTTTTTACTTTTTTATCATTTTGATTTTTATTTTCTTCATCATCTTCTAAAGTTATAAAACTTTCAAAACTATCTACATATCCCATTTTTAATTGTTTACCATATGTTTGTATTTGCTGTTTTGTTACAAGTGCCATTGTTAGCATTTCTTCAAAATTCATTTCAGCTTTTTCTGCAGAATATTCTCTAAAAAAATATTTATTTTTACCTTTAAACTTTCTATGTCTTCTTATTGCATAAACATTTTCTTCTTTCTGTAATTCTTTCTTTGGAATTTTTTCAAGTTCATCTTGGCTTTCTAATTTTATTATTTTATGTTTATTATCTTTTATATCTCCTCGTATAATATAACTTAATTGCCTTTCTAAATCTGCCTTACAAGAATGATATGGTGTTGCTGTTAAAAATACTGTTTTTCTAAATTTCATATCAGTTTTATATTCTTTAACTTTATAAAATTTTCTATTTAAACCAAAAAGCACATTGAAATTTCTATTCTTAGCAGCCCATTCTCCTCTTAAATTTTGTGACTCATCAATAATTACTAAATCAAATGAATCTAATTTTTCATTTTTATTTTTTAAGGCTAAAAACACTTTATCATCATCTTCTTCATTATCTATATCTCCATTTGCCTTCAAGATGGTATCTATATAACTAAATTTATTTGCTCTTATAACATATATGTTTGTTATTCCAATTTTTCTGTCTTTGTTATTTATTATTTCCAAAGGATTATTTAAGCAATCTATAATATTTAATTCTTCTTTTCCTATATAATATTTTTTATCTTTAAAATTCTTATATTCCTCAATCCACTTTTTCCCTATTGCTTCATTTGGTGCAACTATTAAAATATTAGAATCTTCCTTTTCGCTTGCTTGTAGAAAAACTAATCCTAAAGCTTCATAAGTTTTTCCTAAACCAACTTCATCCCAAATCATAACAAATCTCTGCTTGTCTAGTTTTTCATCTAATATCTTTTTTGCCATTATAGTTCCTTCTTTTTGAAGCTCATACATATCACCTTTTGGCATTCTTATTATATCTTCATATTCAACCATTTTTTATTTCTCCAAACTGTTTTAAATATATTTCTAATTTTTCTTCTATCTTTTCCTTACTTTCATTTTTATTTTCATCATACATTATTTCAATTGTCTTATTTTTTAAATCTGTTTTTTTATCTTTTAAATTTAATATTTTTTCGATTCCACAATCTAATTTTTGAAGTTCATACTTTTCCTGAAATTCATTCTCATATCTGTCTAATAATAATGTTAATTCATTACAAGTCAATAAATAATATAATAATTTCCTATCTTTATCTTCTTTGTTTTTCAAATTATCATTATTATCTGTTTCTATATAATCTAGAAATAATTTTATTATCCTCAAAATTGAATTTGCATCTGTAAAATACCTTTTTTCAAGTTCTACTTTCTTTATTTTTTTATCTTTATTCTCATTTATTATATCATCTATTGATTTATTAATATTTTTGTATGCCAAAAACATTCTTGCTAAATCTTCTTGGTTTTCTTTTTCTTCTTGTAAATCTTCTTCTAAATACTTATCTCTTTCATCTTCACTTTCATAAAAGATTTGTTTCAATTTTAAGTTTTCTCTTTTATTGATATCATATTCTAATAAATCCATATAATCATCGTTTATCATTGCTTTATCGTTTTCTATTAAATCATCTATGTTTCCAACTTCATTAAAAATACCTTCTATTGTTTTTTCTTCATTATTTTTTTCTTTTACAATTCCCTCAAAATATTTATTGCTATGTAATAGATTTGTTATTTCTAAATTTTCTTTAAAATCATATTCAAAATTTTCTTTTTCCTTATGTAAATAAATTTCTTTCTTTAGAGTATTTACTCCTATCATATTAATTTTTATTGTATCTACACTGTTTGTTTTATCTTGATTTAAATAAACCCTTATTTTACTTTCATTCCAATCAATTTCTGCATTAGTAATATTAATTTTACCTTTTCCTTGTTCTTTTTCATCATTAATTGAACTTATTATAGTTTCATCATCTAATATATCTTCATTGATTTTATCTTTATAATCCCTTTTTAAACCATCATAGTAACTTAAAAGCTTTCCTGCTATTTTCTCATCTTTTACAACAATAGATGCTTCTACATTATTTCCACTTATAGCTGCTTTGGTAAAATTATGAGACCCTATAATAGCTTCTTTTCTATCTAATATATAAATCTTAGCATGTATCTTTCTTTTTGTTTCATCATCTTTATTTTTCATAACATAAAAACTATAATTATCATTATCTAATTTTTCTTTTATATACTTCTTAGTCTTCGGATTCATCCCCATTATATTTGTAAAAATCACTTGAACATTTTTATTTTCTAACACACCTTCTAAAACATCTTCACTTAAAAAAGGTGTTATTATTTTTATCTTTTTTGCTCTTTTTAGTTTATCAAGAACTGTTTCGTTTTTTGTAATCTCTCCTGAAATTAACAAGTTATTTCCAAAAATTGTTTTTATCATATTTAAAACATTGCTTATGTTAGGATTTTTTAGTTCTTCTATATTTACATCTGCTCTTCTTTTTTCTAAAATTCCTATAACTTCTAAATTTTCACCATAAGATTTAGTTGTAATATTTCCAGAAAGCACAATAACACTTATAAAATATCTCTTATTCCATGGTTTCTTTTTCCCTATTATAATTATTAATTTAGGATGAAAAATTCCTCTTTCTAACGTTACTTTGTATGCATTGTAATGTACATATTTTTGTTTATCTCCTACTAGATGGTCATAATAAACATCTATTAAAGTTTTATTTTCTTGGCTTATTTTCTTCCATTTTTCCTCTAATTCATATGCTGTTTTAAATTCTCCTTTTTCATACTCCAGATTATTATGATTATGAAACAAATATGGTAATAACTGATTTTCAAAAAATTCTGTATCAAAATCATATGTTGTAAAAATTATCTTTCTTATTTTTTCATATTTATCTAATTCTTCTCTTATTCTATTTTTTAATACTTTTTCTTCCATTTTTCCGTTTTCTTCTTGTTTATACATTATTTAAACTCCTTATTATATTTTGGACAATATCTATATAATAATGATGATTCCATTCTTCATTAATTTCTTTTTCTAAATTATGATTTCTTATTATATTATCTTTTTTATCTATTTCTATCCAAGGTCTTTTATCGTTTCTTTCCTCTAAAATTTTATGATCTTTTATAATAGCTTTTATAATTTCGTCATAATTTTCTTCTTTCTTTTCCATCTCAAACATTAAATTACTATACTGTTTTTTTAAATCAAAAATTATATTTTCTTCTAATTTTTCATATTCATACCTTAATTTTTTTACTAATTCTTTATCTACTTTTTTAATATCTCTTTTTTCTAGAATATCATAAAATACATTATCTAAAGCAACTAAAAAGCTTTCTACTTTACATATTTTATCTAATTTAACTCTTAAATTTTCTTCTAAATCATTTTCTTTTAATAATTTTTTTATAATATCTTCTATACTTATTATTTTTTCATCATTTTCAATAGCTTTTTTTAGTTCTTCATATAATTTATTATAGCCTTTTGTTTCATCTTTACCATTTTCTTTTATCTCTAAAGTCTCTAGCCAATTTTTGTTTCTATCAATTGCACTTGCAATTCCATTTAATATTTTAGATTTCACATTTTCATTTATATATTTTTTTACTTCGCTATAAGATAGCCCATTATCTTCTTTTTCTCCTTCCATAAGAGCTTGTCCTAATTTACTTACAATATCTTTTCTATTTTTTCCAAATGCTTTATCTAATATTTCACTTATAAATGCTTCTTCATTTAATTTATTTCTATATCTTCCAACATAACCTAAATACATTTGATTTACAAGTATTGCTTCTTTATAACTAATAACTGGATTTCCTTTTTTATCGTAAAGTTTTGTTCCATTATCTTTTCCTATAAAACTTAAATCTTTATTATAAAATTTATCTTCTTTTCCGTTTTCTTCATTTTGTTTTATTTTTTCTATAATCATATATGTAATTATTTCTTCAAATTCTATATAAAGATTTCTTATTTTTTTAGATAATCGCTTTTCATCTTTTTTTATTTGAATTTCTTTATTAGGAATAGAATTTACTACTTCTATTCCTAATGATGCTATTATATATCCTTTAATATCACTTGCATTTGAGTTTATATGTTTATATAACTCACTTGCATATTTAGTCCAAATGACTTGTTCATGTAGTGGGTCTCTTTGTATCTTCTTTATTATATCTCTATCTATTTTACTAAAAAAAACTTCCATAACTACCTCTTATTTTTATACTTTTATTTTTTCACAACTATTCTAATAAGTAAATTCCCTCTATTTAAATTTTCATCTTCATTTCCTTCACCTCGTAATACTAGTGCTTGTCCATCCTTTATTCCTTTTGGTATTCTTGTTTTTATTGCAACTTTTTTAGTCTTTAATTTCTTTTCTTTTTTATCAAAAACCTTTCTTTTAATCTTAATTTCTTTTTCGCAATCTTCTTTTGCTTCTTCTTTAGTGATTTTGCATGTTCTTTCTATATCTAAAATACTTGGCTTATAACTTTTATTTACATTCTTAAAAAACTCACTAAAAATTTCTCCTAAATCCCCAAAATCAGTATCATAGAATTTGTTATTATTTTTACTTTTTTCTTCTTCTTTTATTTTATCTTCATATTTTTTAACGCCTAAATCTTCTTCTATATCTTTTACAAACTTTTCTTTATCTATATTTTCCATTTTTTACTCCTTAATTACCTCATTTAATTTTTCCCAAATCTTAACCATAGCATAAGTGTCTAATTCACAATATTTTAATAAGCCTTTTCTTATTTTTTCTTGTTCTTCTTTAGAATAATTTTTTAGATTAGCAAATATACTCATTGCTTCTGCTCCATTATGCACAACTGGAAGTTTATGATAGTCAAGCTCCGGATCATTTGGGAATAATGCTGGTAATACATATTTTATAGAATGTGACCCTTCCATTTCTTTTGTGTAATACCATCTTTTTGAAAAAGGTATCATTAAATCTACTATATTATCATGTATATTTAATAAATGTTCACTTAAATCTTCAAATTGATTTGCAAGTTCTTTAATTCTTCCTTGTTCAAACATCTTATTATATGCTACTACGCAAACATCTTTTGGAATATCTTTTACTAGCCTTTCTGCTACTTCTCTTCTTGGATCTATCCCTGCTTCTGCTAAATATTCTTTATGCTTTAATTTTCCTCCTTCTTTTTCAATATAATGAAGTGAATATTGAAATGGTATTTGTTCAAATGGCCAACTATTATCATATTCTGGTATTGGAGGCATATATGTTTCAAAGTCTAGAAAATATAATGGATATGTAAAATTTTTCATAAACTCTTTTATATTCTCCTTATTTATAACTATTTTATTATTTAAATCTACTTCTACTTGTTGATGATACTTCCAACCCAATTTTTCATTTAACAAATCTTCATATGAATAAATTCCTTTATTATATAAATCTATCTTTTGTTTTTTATGTATTTTTGTCAAATTAAACACATTCTTTTCTGGTAAATTTCTAGTGCAATATTCAAAATAACTACAAGGATAAGGTTCAAAACATTTCATTGAAATTTTTTCTTCAGGTTCACTATCAGCTTTCATATATTCATTAATTTCAGAAATTTTTTCTTTTATTTCATCTTGTTTAGAATCTGCAATATCTGTCACATTTTTTATAGTAAATAACTGCTTTAAGTCTAAATTTCCTTTTCTTATATATTTGTTATTTATATACATTATATTTGCTTTTTTTACATTATAACCTAAATTCTTTAAAATATATACTTGGTATGAAACATCATCTAAATATATATCTTTTATTTCAGTTGAGCTTTTAACTTCATATATTTCCAAACCATCTACATCATTTTTTAAAATATCAACACTACAAAAATTATTATTATAATTAAAAGAAGCTTCTGTTATAATATTTGCTCCACTTTCTAATGTCTTTTCAGTTTCAAGGGTCATCTTTGATAAATCTTTATCATAATTAATATTAGTAAATTCGCCAAAATATCCTCTTGCAAGTTCTCCTACTTTTGTTCCATTTTCTAATACTCCTTCATTTGTTTTATCAATAGCTTCTTCTTTTTTATTTATATCCATCCATAACATTTTATTACATTGCACAGCTTTACAATATCTTGACTTTGATAAACTGACATTATTCATAAAATTTTATCCCCTTTCACTTTTATTTTAACATTAAAAAATATAATATTCTACTCTTTGGTCAAATAAAGTATATATTTAAAAAATTAGAGCTACCTAAAACCGAAGTTTTAAATAGCTCCTGTATGAAAATAAAAGGGGATGGTCCTTAGTGCCAATCAATGCACTTTGATTGGCACCTACCCTATTTATTTTTCTATTTAATTCTATAATAAGAATTTATACTGTCTGTTATTGCTTGCATATATAAATCCCCATTATTTAAAACATTTCTTAAATCACTATTAACATTCATATATCCAAGCTCTATTAAATATCCTTCTACTCCTACATTTGAATTACGATATATATTTTCGCCATAACTTGAATTAGAACCATTTACATATGCCCCTGTTGCTATTCCTCCAATTTCTCTTATTATAAATAAATATGGTACTTCGTCGTATATTCCATTATATCCTCTAAATGTACTAGAATTATGATTTACTTCTATTGTACGAACATATACTCCATCTTCTTCTTTAAATTCTTCCATTTTTGAATATGTAGTATTTGCTTTATCTACAATATTATCCGCAAATGATTTTGCTAAACTAAAATCCATATTAGGAGCTGCATATACTTCTACTCCACCCTCAACAAAATCAGATTCATTACTATTCATGTGTAATGAAACAAGTATTTTAGCACCAGACTCATTTGCCATTGTTACTCTTCCATCTTCATCATATATGTTATATGTATCATATTCATCTGTTTCTGTACCATCTCTAGTAATTAAAACCTTTAGTCCCAAATTTTCTAGTTTTTTCTTTAAATCCAAACTATTCTCAAGTACAATTTCATCCTCTTCATATCTTCCTGAAATTGCTCCAGTATCATTTCCACCATGACCAGGGTCTATTACTACATCATAAACATCATCTGGAAGTTTAGAAACCTTATTTATATTTAATGCTAATGCTGATACACCATTTTGTGTAAGAAAACTTATGTTTATTTTATTATTTGAATTATTTCTAGTTAATGTATAATAATCTATTGGTTCTGTATATTCTGTAGCATTTGATAAAGAATAGTAATTTATTTGTCCATTATCGCTCGTTACTTTCAATAATATATAATAATTATCTATGTCTAAACTTTCTAGGTCTAATCCTGTATTGATTTTGCTCAATGTAGAAAAAGAAAGTTCACCACTTTCGTACTCATATGTAGTGTCTACAGCAACTTCTTCTCCAGATGCTTTTTTAGCAACTATCTGGACATTTTTTATTTCGGGATTAGTAATATCTATACTTCCTTCTAAATTCAAATGTGTACCATAAACTATATATCTATTAACTTCTGCATTTTTCTTTTCTATTACATCTATTATTTCACCTAGAGATGCAGAAGTAGTAGTTGCATAAATCTCGCCTTCTCTTTTTTGAATTATTATATAAGTTAAAGCTATAACCAATATCAAAACAAGTAAAACAAATCTATTTCTTGCCTGATATTTTTTCTTTATTCCTTTATGTTTCTTTTTATTACTCATACTTTTCTCCTTAAATCCAAATTTTTTATTTATCAAAATTTCCTGTTTTTAAGCCATCCAAATCTAAAGAAACATATTTAAAGCCAATTTTTTTAATGTATTTAGTATTTTTTCTTTATTTTTTAATATCTTATCAAAATCTTCTTTTTCTACCTCAATTCTTGCTACATTTTCATGTACCCTTACTCTTAATTTTCTCAAACCCAATTTTTTTATTTCGTTTTCACTTAAGTCTACCATCTTTAAACTTTCTTTAGATAAGATTGTATCATAAGGAAATCTAGTTGCCAAACATGAATTAGAAGGCTTGTCCCAAAATTTAATTCCTAATTTTTTACTATATTTCCTAATATCTTCTTTATAAAAATCTAGTTTTGCTAAAGGGCTAATTATTCCGAGCTCTTCTGTAGCTTTATTTCCAGGCCTATATACTTTTAAGTCATCTGCATTTTTTCCGTCTAGCAAATTTTCAAAACCATTTTTACTTGCCTCTTTTCTTATTTCAGTCATCAAATGTTTTTTACAGTGATAACATCTGTCCTTATGGTTTTCTCTAAACTCTGGAATTTCTAATGGCCTATAATCAATCTTTTTAAAGTTAAAATCATTTTCTTTTAAAAACTCTATTGCCTCATTATAATCATTTCTTGGAACCATTTCACCATTTGCTATTATTGCTAAAACACTTTCTTTAGGCAATACTTTATTTGCTACAAAAAGTAAGAAACTTGAATCTATTCCTCCTGAAAAACAAATAGCAACTTTTCCAAGTTTCCCTATTTCCTTTTCTAAAGCATTGTATTTATTATCATCTTCCATTATTTTAGCTCCTCTAATTTATATAGCTCTTTTAAAGGTATACTATTTTCTTTTGCTAATTTTTTCACACTCTCAAACTCTGGATATACATATTTTTCTCCGTTATTTACTACGGTAGTGTGAAAACTTTATAAGCCTCCAACTACTTTTTTGTTTATTTTTAGGTCTTTTTTGACCTTTTTGTTTTTTACCTCTATTTTTACTTTTAAAAAAT
>CALXFI010000036.1 GCA_944387535.1 uncultured Clostridia bacterium
TCCTATTGTCTTTTTCATGCCTTGCTGTTCTTCTTGTATTTCTCCTATTGTCTTTTTCATTTCTTGCTGTTCTTCTTTCATAACAGATTGTTCATTTTTTATTGTAGTGATATCACTTTGCATATTTAAAAGAACTGAAAGTATTTTTTCTTCCATCTTATCGCCTCCTTCTTGTATAAAATGTAAAATATTCCTAAACATTAAAAGTTATTATAATATTTATAATTATCTTGTAAATTTTCACTTCTCCTTTCTTACGAATTTATTTTACTATTGAATTTATTTAAAGTCAATAGTAAAACGCGTGTTCTTCCAAAAATTTATCTAGAATATTTTTAGGAAAATTTTTGATAAAAATTAAAATTAAAAAATAATTAAAATTAAAAAATAAATAAAATAAAAAATTAAATAAAATGTACACTTTATACTTGATTAGTTTATTTAATTCAAATATAAAGTACATATATGTTAGCACATTTTTTTAAAAAAAGCAAATCTTTTTACAAAAATTCTATAAAATTTATTTACTTTTTTTCTTAACTAATATAAAATAACTTTGAACTGGATATAATAAGAAAAAATTATGGAGGAAACAAATGAAAAATAAAAATGAATTAAATTATAAAGATTTAAAAATGACATGTAATCCTAACATTTTCAATTTTGATACTACAGCTGATTTAGAATCAATACAAGATGGTATTGGTCAAGAACGTGGTATTAAAGCTTTAGAATTTGGCTTACAAGTAGATGTTAAAGGTTATAACCTATATATTGAAGGGCCAAGTGGAGTAGGAAAAACTTTATATACAAAAAACTATTTAAATAAATTAGCAGCTAAGAAAAAAGTTCCTTCTGATTGGTGCTATATTTATAACTTTGAAAATCCAAATGAACCAATTGCGGTTGAATTACCTGCAGGTCAAGGTAAAGAATTTAAAGAAGCAATGGATGGATTTATAAAAGAAATAAGAAAAGACATTAAAAAAACTTTCAACAATGATGATTTTGAAAAAGAAAAAGCATTAATAAAACAAGAATTTGAAGAAAAGCGTTCAGCTCTTCTTGATAAATTAAACCAAGATGCTTCAAAACATAATTTTCAAGTAAAAACTGCCCAAAATGGTATTTATATGATGCCAATTGTTGATGGTAGAGTTGTTGAAGAAGAAGAGTTTGAAAAATTAGATGATGAGATAAAGAAAGAATATGAAGAAAAATCTCTTATTGTTCAAGAACAAATTATGAATGTTATAAGTAAGATAAAAGAAATTGAACGCGAGTCAGATAAAAAGATATCAGAATGGCAATCAAATGTAGCACTTCTTACAGTAAATGTTCATATAAATTATCTAAAATCTAAATATAAAAGAAATAAAAAGATAAATCATTTCTTAAATGACGTTAAGCAAGATGTTTTAAAAAATATCCCTACATTTTTAGAGGATACTGCAAAAGCACAAGTAAATCCAAACCCAGCAATGAGAAAGCCTGATCCTTGTTTAAATTACAGGGTTAATCTATTTATTGATAATTCAAATAGAGAAGGTGCACCTGTTATTATGGATTCTAACTATTCATATAATAATATTTTTGGTGCTTTAGAGTATGAAAATTATTATGGTTCTTTAAAAACAGATCATACCATGTTAAAACCTGGTCTTATGCAACAAGCAAATGGAGGTTATATTATATTCCAAGCAAAAGACTTGCTTGCAAATGGCGCATGTTATGAAGCTTTAAAAAAGGCATTAAGAATAAAAGAATTAGGAATTGAAAATCAAGCAGAGCAACGTTCTTCAATGGTTCTAATTTCTTTAAAACCAGAGCCTATTCCTCTTAATTTAAAAGTTATATTAATTGGAAATAGCAGTATATACCAAACATTGCTTTCAATGGATTCTGACTTTAGAAAATTATTTAAAATAAAAGTAGAATTTGAAGAAACTGCTGAGGCAAATAATGAAAACCTAAATAAGCTTGCTCAAATAATTCACGGATTTTGTGAACATCAAGAATTACCAGAGTTAGATAAAGGAGCTATGGCTCGTTTAGTTGAATATTCTTCGAAACTTGCAGGTAGTCATAGTAAAGTTTCTACTAGATTTGATGATTTGATGCAAGTAGTTGGCGAAGCTGCTACTTGGGCAAAGCTTTCAAGGTCAAAAATTGTAACAGAAAAATATATTCTAAAAGCTTTGGAAGAAAGAGTTGAAAGAGTAAAAAAATATGATGAAAGATATTTAGAAATGATTAAGGAAAATACTCTTTTAATTGATACTTCTGGATATAAAGTTGGTCAACTAAACGGTTTAACAGTTATGTCTGTTGGAGATTATACTTTTGGAAAACCAGCTAAAATTACTGTTAATACTTATACAGGAAAAAACGGCATTGTAAACATAGAAAGAGAAGTTGAAATCTCTGGTCCTTCTCATTCAAAAGGTGTTCTTATCCTTACTGGATATTTAGGAGAAATGTTTGCACAAGATATGCCTTTATGCTTGACCGCAAGTATTTGTTTTGAACAGTTATATAATGGCGTTGATGGAGATAGCGCTTCTAGCACAGAATTATATGGATTGCTTTCTAGTTTATCCGGTATTCCTATTAATCAATCCATTGCAGTTACTGGTTCTGTTAATCAAAAAGGACAAATCCAGCCAATAGGTGGAGTAAATGAAAAAATAGAAGGATATTTTCAAGTTTGTAAAGTTCGTGGATTAGATGGTTCACATGGAGTTATGATACCCGTTCAAAATATAGATAATTTACAATTATCTGATGAAATTATACAAGCTGTTAAAGATAAGAAATTCCATATCTACGCAGTTTCTACTATTGATGAAGGTATAGAAGTTTTAACTGGTGTTCCTGCAGGTAAAAAAGATAAAGACGGGCACTTCCCTGCTGGAACAGTAAACCGTCTTGTTTATGAAAAACTAAGAAAATATGCAAAAATAAATGAAAATAAATAAAGGCAAAGCAAAAAAGCTTTGTCTTTTTTAAAATATATTTTTCAAATTAAATGCATATTTTTCCTGTATATGTTTTAATACAAATATGCTTTCATCTAATTCCTTTATTGCCTCTGCATATTCTTCAGTCTCTGCTAAGCTATCTAATGCTGTTAAATTATTCTCTACTTTTTCCAGTTCATTATGTTCAATATAATAAGCAAGTTTATCATGCTTTGATTCCCAATTTTCTCTTATTTTCTTTATTTCTTCTAATATTTCTTCTTTTGACTTTTTTTCATCACTACTTAGCTCATTATTTAAATCTGTTTTTAGTGTCTCTAATCCACTTGATAAAGTTTCTACTGACTCCTTTGTGTATTTTTGTGTTATTACATTTGCAACAACAATTGCAATTACAATAATTATACAAATTATCGTTTCTTTTTTCATACACCTTTCTCCTTTTTCTGGCAGAATATTTGTCCTTTTCCATCTAAAGTCACAACTAATGCTTCTTCTGGTTCCATTTTAAATTTTTCTACTTGTTTCTTTAACCATTTATAATCTTTACCTATTGCTCGTAAATTTTCCGTCATAACTTTCCCATCTACTACTAAGTCATAAGGTATTCCTTCATATTCCGGCATAATATTAAAATCTTGAGGAATTGTATTTCTTTTATCTGGCTTTTGTATTACAGTTACTTGTCCACTTGTTTCTAATATTGCATATTCTACATCACCTAAATTGATTACATTATTTCCTCTTAATCTCTCCTCTAATTCATTGATTGTGAATCTTTCCTTTTTTAAATTGTTTTCATTTATTTTTCCACGATATATTAAAATACTCGGTCTTCCACAAATTATTTCTCTTGCTCTAGAACTTTTCATATTTATCATTGAAATAAGAAGATGCATAATCAAAAGGCCAAGTATTGGTATTATTCCATTAAATATAGGAATTCCTGGATCTGTCATAGGAATTGAAGCTAAGTCTGCTATCATAATTGATATTGCAAGCTCAAATGGTTGAAGCTGCCCTATTTCTCTTTTTCCCATCAGCCTCATAACTACTAAAACTATTATATATAAAACAATTGACCTAAAAAAAGTAATTAACATTTATTAACACCACTTTAAAATTTTATTTTTTATTATTTTTAACAAATTTTTACTCTTCTATACAATATTTTTTAGTATAAATAAATTATTTTTGTGAATAATAAAATTAGAACCTTAAAATTTTTACATTATGAATTTAATAACTAAGGAGGTCAGACCAATGTCAGAAGTCGATACAAATCGTACTCAAAGCGGAACTTCTACTGCTTGGCAAATAATTGGTAGATTAGTTGCTTCAGCTGTAGTTTTAGCAATTACTGCATTTTTTACACCAAGTTTTACTATTAATAATATTTGGACATTAGCAATAGCTGCTATTGTTTTAACAGTAATTGATTATTTAGTAGTTAAATTTACTGGATTACATGCAAGTCCTTTCGGTAAAGGTTTTGTTGGTTTTGCTTTAGCTGCTATTACATTATATGTAACTCAATTCTTTGTTGCAGGTTACTCTATTTCTTGGATGGCTGCAATAATTGGTGCTTTAATTTATGGTGTAGTTGATTACTTTATCCCTGGAAATCAACAAATGTAGTAAAAAAGAAAAGTAGTAGAAAAACTCTACTACTTTTCTCATGTAAAAAACTTTTTTAGCAAAGCTCAACTCTATTTTGTTCAACTAATATATAGTGCATCTTTCCTGCATTGCTTTATGGCATATTGTGCAATTTCTTCTACTTCTTCTGCAGACAAATTGCACTGTTCATTCACATACCATACTGTTTTATTAAGCTTCACATTGTGCAATATTGTAATTTCAATATCTAATTTATCAGATTTTTCACTACTAGTCCAAAAATCAAAAGAAAAATACGGATAATCTATTGCAACACATTCTATAAAATAGTTTCTTACATTTGCCATTTTGTAATCCTTTCTTCTACACTTGTAGTTAGAAAACTACTACCGGCTACATATCTATATATTATCATAAATTTACATAAAAGTCAATTAAAAAGAAGCCTTTTTAGCTTCTTAAAATTTTTCTACTATTTCACTTTTATTTTTATAAATACTTTTTGAAGGTATTACACCTCTTACACAAGATAATGGATAAATATTAGTATTTCTACCAACAACAGTTCCTGGATTTAACACACTGTTACATCCAACTTCTACATTATCACCTAGCATTGCACCAAATTTTTTTAAACCTGTTTCTATTTGCTCTTTTCCATTTTTAACAATAACAAGTTTCTTATCTGACTTAACATTAGAAGTAATTGAACCTGCTCCCATGTGAGCTTTATAACCTAATATTGAATCTCCTACATAATTATAATGTGGTACTTGTACTTTGTTAAATAAAATAACATTTTTAAGTTCTGTTGAATTTCCAACTACTGCACCATTCCCTACAATTGCTTTTCCTCTAATAAATGCACAATGTCTTACTTCTGCATTTTCTCCAATAATTGCAGGTCCATTAATATATGCTGTAGGATATACTTTTGCTGATTTTGCAATCCATATGTTTTCTCCTCTTTTTTCATATTTATCTGGATCTAATTTATTTCCAAGCTCTATTATAAATTCTTCAATTTTAGGTAATGCTTCCCATGGATAAGTCACACTTTCAAGCAATTCTTTTGCAATTGTTTCATCTAAATTATATAAATTTTTAATTTTACAATCTTCCATAATTCTTATCTCCTTAAACTTTTTTATTTTGTCTATTCCAAAATTTTTCATATAATTCCTTTGCAGTTTTTGGACTATCTACACCTTCTTTATTTTTAACAGGTGCAAAATCATCTTCTCTTTTTCCTCTTAATATTGCAATATCATCAAAGAATTCAAACGCATCAAAAATAAAGGATTCAAATTTATAAGAATTAGGCTCTTCTGGAATTACTTCTTTTCCGTCTTCATCTATATATGAATTTTTCTTAAAAGCACTATGATATATAAGTGGTTCTTTGCTTGCTTTTTCTATCGCTTCTATTGTATATAAATTACACATTATATGTGATTCTCCATATTTTAGCTCTCCATCACTATCCACTTCTTCTGCCATTTTTTCTGGAAGCTCTGCATATTCAATAACTTTTGGATGACCATTCATTTTACAAAATACTCCAACTTTTTCATGTGGATTTGCTTTTACTACTGATTTAGAAGCGATTTGTACTTTCTTTTCAATTGCCATGCCAAGAAGTGTTACATCTGCCATCTTTAACAAAACGTTATCTACTCCACCAATAAATACCCATTTAATTCCTTTATCTTTCATATCTGCTAAAGCACCACTCGCCCTCAATGATGAATAAGTTCCACCATTTCCATCTGATGCTTCTTTTATCTTCATATCTTTACTAATTAATAGCTTTCCTTCTGTATCAACTAAAGGAAGTTCACTTTGAGTAAATATAGTTACCGCTTCTTTAGGATATCCAAAATAGTTATGTTTTTCTAAGAAATCTACAGTTGCTTTGTTATTTTCTTTACTTGTCATTATGTACCAAGGAATAACTGTATTATATTTTTCATTTGCTTCTGCAAGATTATCTTTTAGAATCTCAAATAAATATTTTCCTTTACCATAAACATCTAATTTAAAAGTTCCTTTTGGTCCATCATGTCCTAATCTTGTTCCCTGTCCTCCAGCCATTGTTACAACTGCATATTTACCACTTCTAATAATATCTTTACCTAATTTATCAAACTTTTCTCTTTGTTCTTTTGAAAGTTTTGCTTTATCTAAATATGAAATAGCTTCTATTTTATTTTCCTTAATTTCAATCTCTTTTTTAGTATTATCATATAATTCCATTATTTGTTGGAAATCTATTCTATCTATTTGATCTAATAATTCTTGTTTTTTTACTCCATCTAATTTTTTTAATAAATTTACAATATGATTTTGATTATAACTTTTAAGTAGCTCTATTGCCTCTTGTTCTCTATCCATATTTATTCCATCCCTTCATATATATATTAATTTATTATATGATACTCCACCTAATATTGCCATTCTATCATAAAGATTTAACTTTATCAAGTTTTTTAGAAAACTTGTCATATTCTAAAAATTTCTCCAATATATATTAACTAAAAGTATTTAAAGTAGTACAAACATTTTCTTATGAAAGAAATTAAAGGAGGTATATAATGGAAAATACAAGATTATATCAAGATATTGCCAAAAGAACAGATGGTGATATTTATGTAGGAGTTGTTGGTCCTGTTAGAACTGGTAAATCTACATTTATTAAACGATTTATGGATTTGCTTGTTATTCCTAACATAGATAATGAATACAAAAAAGAAAGAGCAAAAGACGAACTCCCACAAAGTGCTGGTGGAAAAACTATTATGACTACAGAGCCTAAATTTGTTCCAAACGAGGCTGTTGAAATTACTTTGGATAACAATTTAAAATTTAAGACTCGCTTAGTAGACTGTGTTGGCTACTTAGTTGATAACGCAATTGGATACTTAGAAGATGATATGCCAAGAATGGTTAAAACTCCATGGTCTGACGAAGAAATGCCTTTTGAAACAGCAGCAGAAATTGGTACTAAAAAAGTAATTGAAGAACATTCTACTATTGGTATTTTAGTCACAACAGATGGAAGTATCACAGATATTCCAAGAGAAGATTATATAAAAGCTGAAGAAAGAGTTGTATCAGAGTTAAAAGCTTTAAATAAGCCATTTATTATTTTGCTAAACTCAGCAGAGCCAAATTCTACATATACTAGAGATTTAGCCAATAATTTAAGTGAAAAATATAAAACAACTGTTATGCCTATTAATTGTGAGTACCTAAGTATTGAAGATATTAACAACATGTTTTCTTCTGTTTTATATGAATTTCCTACTGATCAAATTAAAATCAAGTTTCCTAAATGGATGGATGGTTTAGATTTTTCTCATCCTCTAAAATCCGAATTATTTAATGAGATTAAAGAGGCTTTTGGAGATGTAAATGTTTTAAAAGACGTTTCTACATGTTGTAATAAAATAAAACAAACAGATATAATCTCAAATACAACAATTACCGATATGCAATTAGGCTCTGGTAATGTAACTATTGAAATAACTCTAAAAGATGAACTCTTCTATAAAGTACTTTCTGAAATCACTGGTGTAGAAGTTACTAATGAAGGTGATTTATTTAGAATAATTTCAGAACTAGCTAGCATAAAGAAAAAATACGATAAAATCTCTTATGCTTTAGATGAAGTTGAACGTAAAGGTTATGGAATTGTTACTCCTTCTATTGATGATTTAATTTTAGAGGAACCTGAAATGGTTAAACAAGGCTCTCGTTTTGGTGTTAAACTAAAAGCTACAGCTCCTTCTATCCATATGATAAAGACAAATGTCCATACAGAAGTTTCTCCAATTGTTGGCTCTGAAAAACAATCTGAAGAACTTGTTAATTACTTACTTTCTGGTTTTGAAAATGATCCTAAAAAGATTTGGGATTCTAATATTTTTGGTAGAAGCTTACACGAACTTGTTAATGAAGGCTTACAAGCAAAGCTTGCTAAAATGCCAGAAGATGCACAAATAAAATTACAAGAAACATTAGAAAGAATTGTAAATGAAGGAAGTGGCGGACTTATTTGTATAATACTTTAGACATTTATGCTGTTTTTCAGGACGGGGTCAAAAAACAGCAGTTTTATAAAAAAAGTAAGATAGGTGAAAGCTTTTTCATCTATCTTTTAATTGATTTATGCTGTTTTTTGACCCCGTCCTGAAAAACAGTTATCCTACATTTTTGAAGTCGCAAATTGCGACATTAAAATATTATATTATTTATTATTTTATGCCACAAATCTATTTATGATTTCTTTATCTTCTATTCTGTTTATCGCAAAGCATTTTTTACCTAAATCTTTAATAGATGCCCCACAGTGATATAATTCTTTATTATCAATTAATATAAATCTGTCATGGAATTTATTTGTTCTTGATATTTTTAAAATCGGATATTCTTGATTGAATTTTTGTATATCTAGACTTGATATATTACTTTTATTTGATGTAAATATAACAACTTCTACATTTTTATTTTTCTTTGATAACATTTTTAAAATACTATCATCTACATAGTTATCAATTATAGTAATCTTATTTTTAGCTTTTTTTATAATATCTATTATTAGACTATATGCATCATATATTTGTCCTTGAAAAAATACCTTCTGTTTAAAATTTTCTTCTTTTTGTAAACTATCAAATACCTCATCAAATTTTTTATCATGTTCTAATAATTTATATTCTACATTTGTTAATCTTTCAAATACTTGTGCATTTGTTGATATAAATTTTCTCATTTCTATAAATGCATTTACTATATTTATACTTACTTTAACTGCGATTTCACTTTTTAGCAATCCTGCTAACATTGTAATACCATACTCTGTAAATACATATGGCAAATATTTTCTATGTTGTCCTCTTCCATTTTTGTTTAAGGTGAAATTTTTGCACCTTAAAGATTTATATTCTTCTTCTGTTAATTGAAAGCAATAATATTCTGGAAATCTTTCAAGATTATTTCTTACATTTCTATTAAGGTCTTTTGTTTTATAACAAAACAACTTTGCTACATCACTATCTAGCATTACTTGTTTTCCTCTTATTGTGTAAATTAGATTTCTTATTTCATCATTTGTGGCTACTTTTTCTACACCTAATGATTTTACTTCATTTTCCATATATATCACATCCTCTAAATTATGTGTATATATTTTAAAACATCTGTTTGTATTTGTCAATAATTCTCTTTCCTCTTTTCAGCAAATAAGTTGTTTTTTAGGCCGGTGTCAAAAACAGCATAAATCAATTAAAAGATAGGTGAAAAAGCTTTCACCTATCTTACTTTTTTTATAAAACTGCTGTTTTTTGCCCCCGTCCTGAAAAACAGCAATTAATATGAACTAGTACTTAAATTTGGATACGTAAATTCTTTTCCTCCTGGTGTAAACTGTCCGCTTGGTGTGTGGTCAGAAAGGAAGTCATTTGAACCTTTTAAGAAATATTTGTATTTTGAACTTTGGCTAACTAATCCTCCACCTACTACAACAGGGTCATCCCATGTACAGTCAATAGCATACCAAGCACCCTGAATTTCTACATAATTCCAAGCATGTCTTTCTGTTTCCCCATTTGAATTGGTTCCAGTACCTATAACTAAAACACAAGGTATTCCCATTTCGTCTAAAATATATTTAAAAGACCTTGCATAACCTTCGCAAACCGCAACATGATTTACTAAAGCTCCATAAACATCATAAATGTTAGCTTTTGACAAGCTTGTATCATATTCTATATTGTCTACTAAATAATCATGAACCATTTTTATATCATTGTAAGTATTTCCTGTACTTTGAGATACTAAACTATTTTTTACTTCTTCTATTTGGCTTATTGCATTTTCTACTTGCGCTCTACTTGAAAATTCATCTGAAAAATAGTTATTTTCATTACCATTATTTATATAAACATTATATGAAACTCCAGTTGCTGTTGTCGTTGTTTCCACATTTAGATACATTTTATTAGGGCTTAAATAAAATACATCTGGATTATCATATGTATATGCTTCTATTGCTGATTGATAATAATCTCCTAATTCATCTTGTCCATTTGCTGTATTTAAAACATCAGAAAAAGTATTTCCAAAATCTATTCTATATGTTCCTGTTTTCATGTTTTCTTTATTACTTTCTAATGCCTTATATATAGTTTTTGATGGTTCTTCTAATTGATTATAGAAATATTTATCAACAGTTACACTACTATAATCAACATTACTTATTTGATTACTATCTTGTATATCATCTAATGGATTATTTTCTATTACTTGCGGTGTTTTTATTGTTGTTATATCTACTGTATTTTCATTACTTGTATAATTTCCTATAAAGTTTTCTGGAGTTGCTGTTGTTTCCATATCAGAAATTTCTTGATAAAATATAATACCTAATAATATTAAAGCACATATAATTAATATTATTACCATAGACATTATAAAACTAGCTAATCTACTTTTCATATTAATCTCCTAAAATTTATAACTTACCTTTTTATTATAACATTTTTTTGTTTTTAAAACTAGTATATTTTTTACTTTTTCTAGTTATAATATTAAAAATATTGATTTTTACATTATTATAGACATTTTACAAATAAAGGTAAAAAAATTTTAGGAGTAATTGCTATGAATTTGAAAAATATGTGGAATAAGTTATTTTCTTATACTCCCCCTGTAGAATACAATTTTAGCCTTCCAGAAAATTCAGTTGATGAAAGTACAAATACAGAGGAAAATAATCAAGAACAGGAAAGCTTGCCTGTTAAAATTTTTCCAAGCATAAGTGTTAATAAAGAATATATGCAAACTAAATATAATACCTTAATTAATAGTGATATTGTACTTCGTGAATTTACAATAAATGCAAGGGGTAAACAATATAATGCTTTTATTGTATATATTGATGGTATGATAGATTCTAAAATTATGGATGATTTTATTTTAAAGCCTCTAATGTTAAGAAACAGAAATAATTTATATGACGGTTCTCAAAATAAAGTTATTTCAGAGGCGGTTGCAAATAATATTACAGTAAGAAAAGTTAAAAAATTTGATTTACCAGGTTATTTAACAAGTTGTTTAATTCCTCAAAATTCTATAAAAGAAGTTACAACTTTTGATGAAGCAGCAAATGGAATTAACTCTGGGAATTGTGCTTTATTTGTTGATACACTTTCTCTTGCTTTTGATATAGAACTTAAAGGTTTTAAACAAAGAAGCGTTGATAAACCTAATAATGAGATTGTAATTAAAGGCCCACATGAGGCTTTTGTTGAAAATATTCGTACTAACACCTCTTTAATTAGGAGAATTATCAATAATGAAAATCTTATTATTGAAAACATTGAGGTTGGTAAAATTACTAAAACTAAATGTGCTGTTTGTTATATGAAAAATATTACAAATGAGGATTTAGTAAATGAAGTTAAATATAGATTAAATAATTTGGAAGTAGACTCTCTCCTTTCTGCTGGTGAACTTGAACAATTAATTGTTGATTCTAATATTTTAGGAATACCTGAAGTTCTATCTACTGAAAGGCCTGATAAAGCTACTAAATACTTACTTCGTGGCAGAGTTGTTGTAATTGTTAATGGTACTCCTTATGGTATTATTATGCCTGCTGTCTTAGTTGACTTTTTAACTTCTCCAGAAGATAGTAATTTAAAAGTTAATTTTGGTAATTTTTTAAGAGTCCTAAGAGTTCTTGCTTCTTTTATTACATTACTACTTCCTGGGCTTTATGTTGCTGTAACTAGTTTTCACCAAGAGATACTTCCAACTAGTTTACTTTATTCTATTTTAGCATCAAGAGCTAGTGTTCCTTTTCCTATTATTGTTGAAATTTTAACTATGGAAATATCTTTTGAACTAATACGTGAGGCGGGATTACGAGTTCCTTCTCCTATTGGTCCTACAATTGGTATTGTTGGCGCTTTAGTTTTAGGACAAGCTGCTGTAAGTGCTCGGTATTGTTAGTCCTATTTTAATTATTGTAGTTGCAATTACTGGTATTGCTTCTTTTGCAATTCCTGACTTTTCTTTTGGTTTCCATTTAAGATATTTCCGCTTCTTATTTATATTACTCGGCTTTATGGCAGGATTTTTAGGAATTGGAATAGGTCTATTCGTTTACTTTTCAGTACTTTGTAGCTTACAATCATTTGGAGTGTCTTTTACTTCTCCATTTGCTCCATCTTCCGAAAGTAAAGGAAATGGCTATCTACTTCCACCTATTTGGAAGCGTGAATACAGAGCTCCTTATATGGCAACAAAAAGAGAAAAAGATCAAGAAAAAATTTCTATGAAGTGGAAATATAATCCAAAACTTCATCGAAAAAATGAAAAGAGGTGATTTTCTTGCCAAAGTCAAAATTAGGTACAATTGAAGCTATAATGCTTGTTTTAACAATAGTTGTAGCACATAGTGTACTTTCTATGCCTACAAATATTTTAAGTTCATACAAATCTGCAAGTATTTTAAATGTAATATATGTAAGTATTATTGCAATAGCAATTGCTTACATTATTTATAGATTATTGAAAAACTTTCCTAATATGGATATTATAGATATTTCAGAATCTATTGGTGGAAAAGGTTTTAAAAATTTAGTTGGTATTGTTTTTATTATATATTTTGTATTAACTGCAAGTTTAATGCTTCGTAATTTTTGTGAAAGTGTTCAAATACTTTATTTTCCCATGACTGATATTATATTTATAATAACTCTTATTGTAATTGCAGTTTGCATAGCAAATAGATTAAATTTTAGCGCTACTGCTAAAACAAATGTAATTATACTTCCTATTGCCTTAATTGGTGTACTATTTCTATTTTTCACAAATATAAATAGATTTGTACCTCAAAGAATTTTTCCTATTTTAGGAGAAGGAGTATTTAATACTTTTGTTTTAGGACTTACCAACATTGCATCTTTTGGTGGCATTGCATATATTTATTTTTTACCACCTCTTTTAAAAGATGCTACAAAGTTAAAAAAAATTACTCTAATTTCAATTATTGCAACTAGCGTTTATCTAATTTTTACAATTGCTACACTTTTATTTATTTTTACATTTTTTACAAATGTAAGTGAAATATCACCTCTTTATACTGCTACCAGATATATTGAGTTCGGCTCATTTTTCCAAAGGCTAGAGTCTGTATTTTTACTTATTTGGATTTTAGTCTTCGCTTGTTACTTAAGTATTGTATTAAAGTTTTCTATAGGAATATTCCAAAAAGTTACTGGAATTACTAATAAAAAAGCTTTAATAGATGTATTTGGACTATTAATTTTAGGAATAGCATTAATTCCTAAAAACCTTGCAATATCCCAAAGTTTTGAAAGTAAAATTTATCCTTATTTAATGATTGCAATCGTTTTGTTTTTAGGTATAGGTATTCTTATTTTTGCTAATTTAGCAAAAAAGATTAAAAATCAAAATGCTAAAAATACTGTAAACAATATAAATGACACAATATATGATAGAAAGGAGCTTACTAATGAGTAGATGGATTAAAAACTTATTTATTTTTGTTATTATATTAGTCTTTATCTCTGCCTTTTCTAGCTCCTATTCTTCTTTAAATATTGATAATTTAACATATGTTCTAGCAATTGGAATAGACGCATCAGATGATAATAAATTAGAGGTTAGTTTTCATTTTTCTAATCCTATCCCTGCTGAATCTAGTGCTAGTGAAAAGGCAACTCCTATTATAAATACAGTTACTGCTTCTTCTCTTAGTAATGCAATAAACTTAGTTAATGGTTACCAAGGAAGACAATTAAATTTATCTCATTGTAAGGTTATTATCTTCTCTGAAGAAGTTGCTCAAAATGGTATTTCAGATGAAATTTATACTCTAATAAATGATACTCAAGTAAGACCTTCTGCAAATATTATTGTTAGCAAATGTAATGCGAAATTTTATATGAATCAAATTAAGCCAGAGATTGAAAACTTACTTTCTAAATATTACGAGAACTTTACCGACTCTAGTAAATATGTAGGTCATATGCCTGATGCTACCATTGGAGATTTTTTTAACGCTTTAATTTGTAAAACATGTGAACCTTATGCAATACTTCGGTGGAATTAATAAAGCTAATTCCAAAACTAATAGTAGTGAAGCTTCTGATTTTGGAGATAATAGTAATAACGATTCTCAAAAAGATTACAACATAAAAGCAAGTGATTCTTCTGTTGAAGGTGAAAACAAAGTTGAAAATATTGGTGTTGCTGTTTTTAAAGATGATAAATTAGTAGGTGAATTAAATGCTTTAGACACAATGGCGTTTTTAAGTATAAGAAACAAGCTAGACAGATTTTTGGTTTCTGTCCCTGACCCAATAAATAATGATGAATATTTAAATATTTACCTTACACCTAAGGGTTCTACTAATGTTCAGGTAGATACTTCTACTTCTTCTCCTTATATTAAAATAAAATGCCAATTTACTGCTCAAATTTACTCGATGTCAGATAACTCTAAATATCTATCTAGTGATGTTCTAGATGCTGTTTCTAATTCTTGTAACAAATATTTAGAGTCTATGTTTTTAGATTATTTATATAAAACTTCTAAGGACTTTAAATCTGATATTAATGGTTTTGGTAATTTTGCCGCTAGGAACTTTACTACTACTTCCGAATATGAAAATTACAACTGGCTTGAATCCTATAAAGATGCATTTTTTGATGTTCAAATAACAACTTCTGTTAAATCTGGTATGTTAATTTCTGAAAGTTAGAAGGTGGATATATGCAAACTATTATTTATAATTTCTTTTTTATTGTTACTAGTATTTTTATACTTTTTAAAGTAATTGGTTATAGTATATATGAAATAAAAGAAATGAAAAACAAAGTAGGTGGAATTACTGTTATTACTTTTTCTACTTTAGTAGTTATATTTTTTATTACAATGATTATTATTAAATAAAATATTTTATATATTTATGAATATATATAGGGAGGGCAATTGCCCTCCCAAACTCCTTTCTTCTAGAACCTGCCGCCCATAGCTCTCGCCAGGTTTTCCTCTTCTCCAAGCTGTTCAAGCTCTTGTTCGAGCTTAGCAATGCGTTTCTTGGCATTTGCCACCTGCTCCGGTGTATGCCAGTGCACACCCACGAAGCTACTCCGCTCTGCTTGAGGAATGCTTTCCTCAAACACAATGTCCTGAAGATCCAGAATTTCTTCATTGATGCTGTTCATTCGCATCTTAATTTGACTTAAAGTCATTTACAATCCTTTCTACTAAGGCTAATGGTTCTATATAAATATCAAACAAAGTTTGATATGAAAAAAGGGAAATATATAAGGATTTACCTTATACATCTATATTATACTAAATTTTTAGTCTAAAATCAAATTATGTAAATTTTATTTTTCAAATAATAAAAATCCCCCGGCTTAGCCGGGGGTATTTTACTCATAACGCCTAAAAGGCTTTGTTACAAGCAGTGCCTCA
>CALXFI010000037.1 GCA_944387535.1 uncultured Clostridia bacterium
TATGCATTTTTTTATCTAACAAAAACATTTTAATTTTTTTCTTGAAAAACTATTGACAATTAATAGTTAGTCTTTCTATAACTCTTTATATTAATTTTGGTTTTAACTCTAAATAAATTGGTTTTTCATCTCTTATTTTAGTACTTAATCCGTGACCTGGATAACATATAGTATCGTCAGGAAGTACAAGTAACTTATTTGTAATTGAATTCATAATATCTTCTATACTTCCAGTTGGGCAATCAGTTCTACCCCATGTACCTCTAAATAATGTATCTCCAGTAAACACACATCCTTCCTCTTTGCAATAAAGAGATGTTCCACCTTTAGTATGTCCTGGTGTATGAATTACTTTAAACTCTAAATCTCCTAAATGTATTAAATCTCCATCTGTAATTCTAGAATCTGCTTCTAATTCTATTTGTTTTTCTAAAATATATGGTGTTAAATTTATTTCTGAATTATTTAATCCTTCTGCATCATAAAAATGAATTAATATTTTCCCACCACATTTTTGTTTTAAATCTGGTACACCTACTATATGATCTCCATGACAATGAGTTAAATAAATATACTTTAACTTTCCACCTAATATGTTAATTAGTTCTTCTATTTTTTCTACATCACCTGCTGGGTCTATGACCATAGTTTCTTTTGATTTTTCATCAAATATAATATAACAATTTGTTGGGTCTCCTACCCAAGTATTAATCTTTAGTTCTTTTAGTATCATTTTTCTTTCCTTTCTAGTTTCTATATGCTGTTTTTTGACCCCGTCCTAAAAAACAGCTATTGTGTTGTTTTTGGGGACGGGGCTAAAAAACAACATTTCTATGTACGTCTTACATCATATACGCTATCTACTTTTCTTATTGCTTTAATCGCTTTATTTAATTCTTCTAATCCTTCTACTTCTAATGTTATATCTATAATTGCAAGTCTTTCTTTTGTTGTCTTCGTTTTTACTCCTAATATCGTTGCTTTTGTTGTTCCTATTTGTTTTAAGATATCTAATAGTAATCCAGATCTATCATTTGAATGAATTTCTATATCTGCTTGATATGACTCTTTATTTTTTACATACCATTCTACATCTATCATTCTATTTTCATCTGATATTAAATTCTTGATATTTGGGCAATCTTTTCTATGTACTGATACTCCTCTTCCTTTAGTAATATATCCTACTATTTCATCACCTGGAAGTGGGTTACAACATTTTGATAATTTTACTAAGCAATTATCGATTCCTTTTACTATAATTCCAGAGTTTGATGGTTTTGGCTTTCTTTGTTTTTCTTTTGAAAGCTCTTTTATTTTGTCTTCTACTTCCTCTTCTTGATGTTCTTTTCTATACTCTTGTAGTAATCTTGCAATTATTTTTCCTGCTGAATTTGCGCCAAATCCCACTGCTGCATACATTTCGTCTAAGTTTTTATAATTATATTTTTTCATCATAGGTTCTTCATATTCTGTTTTAAATAAATCCGCATGTGAAAATCCTATTCTTTTTAGTTCTTTTTCTATTAGGTCTTTTCCTTTTTCTATGTTCTCTGATTTTTGTGCTTTTTTAAACCAAGATTTTATTTTATTTTTAGCACTTGTACTTTTTACAAATTTAAGCCAATCTCTACTTGGTCCTTTCGAATTATCTGATGTTATTATTTCTACTATATCACCACTTTTTAAAGGTGTTATTATAGGCATCATTTTACTATTTATTTTACATCCTGTCATCTTATTTCCTATTTCTTCATGTATGCTGTATGCAAAATCTATTGGTGTTGCTCCTCTAGGAAGTACTATTATTTTTCCTTTTGGCGTAAACACATATACTTCATCTTCAAATAATTCTGTTTTTAATGTTTCTAAGAACTCTTGAGGGTCTTGCATATCTTTTTGCCACTCTAATGTTTCACGAAGCCATGCTAATTTATCGTCTGTCACTTTTACTGATTCTTTTTTACCGAAATAACTTGCTTCTTTATATGCCCAATGTGCCGCAATTCCATATTCTGCTATATGGTGCATTTTCCAAGTACGTATTTGTACTTCAAATGGTGTTCCTTTTTCTCCTAAAAGCGTTGTATGTATTGACTGATACATATTTGGCTTTGGAACTGCTATATAATCTTTAAATCTGCCTGGCATAGGACTATATAATTCATGTACTACTCCTAATGCTGCATAACAATCTTTTACAGAATTAACTAAAATTCTTAAGGCAAATAAGTCATATATTTGGTCTAAAGTTTTATTATCTCTTTTCATTTTTCTATAAATACTATATAAATGCTTTGCTCTTCCTGTTACTTCTGCATCTATTCTGTGTTTTTTTAATGCAACTCTTATATCTGCCATTATTTTTTCTATAAATTGTAATCTTTCTTCTCTTTTTTTGTTAATCCCTTCAACTAATTCATGATATTCATCTGGATATAAATATTTAAAAGCTAAGTCTTCTAATTCCCATTTTAGAGAATATAAACCAAGTCTATTGGCTAAAGGTGCATATAGGTCCATTGTTTCTTTGCTTATTGCTATTTGTCTATCTCTTTTTAGATATTTTAATGTTCTCATATTATGAAGTCTATCTGCTAATTTTATTAGTATTACTCTTATGTCTTTTCCCATTGCTAAAAACATTTTCCTATAATCTTCTACTTGTCTTTCTTCTACTGATGCGAAAGATATATTTCCAAGTTTTGTAACCCCTGCTACCATTTCTGATATTTCTTCTCCAAATTCTTTTGTTATATCATTTTCAGTTACTTCTGTATCTTCTACAACATCATGTAAAAGAGCTGCTGCAATTGTACTATCATCTAATCCTATATCTGCTAAAATATATGCAACATTAAGTGGATGTATTATATATGGTTCTCCTGATTTTCTTAGTTGGTCTCCATGATGACTTTTGGCATAATTATATGCTTTCATTATTAATTTAGTATCCACTCTTCTAGAATGCTCTTTTCTTTTAGCAATAACATCTTGAATGGTTTTGTTTTTTTCTTCCTTCATGCTATTCCCCCCTTTTTCTTTCTTCTAAATTGATTTCATTACATCCTTTATATTTATTTGCAAGTTGTCCACTCCATTAAATGTATTTATTTCTAATACTCCTGCTAAATCTATTTTATCTCCAATTCTATATTCTTCTGCTAAAGATCCCATATTAAATCCAATTGCATTTATTATTCTATTATCTTCTTTTAATGTAAGTTTTAAATGTTTTCCTTCTGACAATGCTCTTATTGAGTCTATTCTTAGATTTTTAAATGCAAATATTGGCATTTTATTCGCCTCTCCAAATGGTTCTAATTCTTTTAGGCTATCTATCATTTCTTTATCTACATAACTTAAATCTATTTTGCTATCAATATTTAGAACTGGTACAATTTCTTCTATTTTTTCTTCTTCTGCAACTTTTTCAAATTCTTTTCTAAATTCTTCTAATTTTTCTTTTCTTATTGTAACACCAACTGCCATACTATGTCCACCAAATTTTTCTAAGCTATCTTGGCATTTCATTAAAGCGCCATGTAAATCAAATCCAGGTATACTTCTTCCAGAGCCTTTTCCTATTCCATCTTCTTCAAAGCTAAGTAATATACTTGGTTTGAAATACATATCTGTTATCTTAGAGGATACTATTCCAATTACTCCATGATGCCAGCCACTTCCACCTACTACTATTGTTCTATTATCATCTAAATGATTTTTTTCTATTTTTTCTGTTGCACTTTCAAATATTCCTTTTTCTATTTCTTGTCTTTCTTTATTATGTTCATTTAATTTTTTAGTTAATTCATTTACTTTATATATGTCATTTGATAGTAATAATTCTAAAGCTTCTTCTGCCTTCCCCATTCTTCCACATGCATTTATTCTAGGTGCTACTCCAAATGATATTGTATTTGAATCTATTTTACTATATCCTGATGAATTTATTATTGATCTTAGTCCTACATTTCTGGTTTGCTTTACTAATAACAGTCCTAGTTTTGTAATTACTCTATTTTCATCAACTAAAGGTACTATATCTGATATTGTTCCTACACATACTATATCTAAATATTTTAAATAACTTTCTTCTTTTAATCCTAATCTCATTCCCAAAGCCTGACATACTTTAAATGCCACTCCTACTCCTGCTAAATCTCTAAATGGATATTTACTGTCTTTTCTTTTATTGTCTATTACAGCTAAAGCTTTTGGTAATTCTTCTAAAGGTTCATGATGGTCTGTTACTATTACTTCTAATCCTAAACTATTTGCATAATCTATTTCCTCTATTCCTGTTATTCCACAGTCTACTGTTATCATTAATGAATATCCTTCATTTACTATTTTTTCGACTGCCGTTTTATTTAAACCATATCCTTCATTTAATCTGTTTGGGATATAATAAGAAACTTCTAGACCTAAATCTTTTAAGAATTTTTTCAAAACCGTTGTGCTTGTAATTCCGTCCACATCATAATCGCCATAGATTATAACTTTTTCCTGATTTTCAATTGCTTTTACTATTCTTTCTACTGCAATTTCCATATCTTTCATTAAATATGGGTCATAAAAATCTTGTCTTGTAGGTTTTAAAAACTGTCTTATTTCTTCTTCATCAGTAATTCCTCTATTTACTAATATTATAGCTAGCAAATTATTTATTTTATATTTTTCTTTTATATTTTTTACCTTCTCTTCATCTGTTTCGTATATCTGCCACTTTTTATTCATATTCCTCTCCTAAAATCATTTTATACTATTGTATACCATTTTTACATTTTTTTAAAGCTTTTTTAACTTTTATTTTAAAAAACTTAAAAATAATTTAAAAAACCGCTTGTTACTAACAAGCAATTTAATATTTATTTGTGAACTACCCGTTGTCTAAAGTCAATAGAATTGCGGTTGCCTATATTTCAAATTCTAATTTTTTTAATTCTTCTAATTCTTTTTTTCCTATGTGAGTTACTTTTAGAATATCTTCATCTTTCATTTTATTTTTTACCATTTCCTTTGCAACTCGCGTTATTCCTTCTTCCTCTCCTGTTTTTACCAAATCTATTATATAATCTTCAAAAGCTGGCATTTTTTCATCCTGCTACTCAAAATATGGACAAAAATACCCATATCGAGATTTTGAAAGTTTTCACAAACATTTCTTACTGCTTCATTGTGTATGCTTTTGTGGTTAATACTAACTCACTACTCACAAGTTCTTGTACACTCCACAGTCGTAAATTCCCGACTAGCCATCGGTACATACTTACAATCGCTTGTTTATGCTATTTTGTAAGTTCTTGCATCTCTTAAATTAAGACTTGCATTAAAATCTCTATCTTCTATATATCCACAGTCACACTTATAAATTCTATCTGATAATTTTAAGTCATTTTTAATAAAACCACAATGATGACATATTTTACTAGATGGATACCATCTATCTACAATTCTTAATTCAATTTCATATTCTTTGCATTTTGCTTCTAATTTTCTTTTAAATTCATAGAACTTTTGTGAAGCAATTGCTTTTGAAAGATGCCTATTCCTCATCATTCCTTTTACATTTAAATCTTCTATTGTTATATAAGATGGCTTGGTTTTCACTATCTCATTTATACTTTTGTTAATGTAATCGCATCTAACGTTTTCTATTCTTTGATGAAGTCTTTGTACCTTTATGACTTGTTTTTGTATATTTTGTCTAGTAGCTTCTCCTTTCTTTTTATTTTCTTTGCTACGTTTTTTTAAGTCTTCGTATTTCCTCGATAGACAACGCTGCTCTTTCTTTAATTTTTTTTCAAGTTTTCTTATTCTTGCTGACTTGTTAATATTCTTTTTTACAGTCCCATCACTCATAATTGCAAAATCTTTTAGTCCTAAATCAATACCTAAGCCAAAATCATTTAATTTAGTCTTTTCTGATTTAGGAACATCAATTAGAACAGATACATAATATCTTCCTGCTTTACAAGAAACTGTACCTCTTTTAATTACATACCCTTGTTTTGTCGTTGGAATATACCCTTTTTCTTTTAACTTCACCCAACCAAGTGTAGGAATCTTAATTCTATGTCTTTCACAAAAACAGTCTTTTTGATTGTTTTTTACAAAATACATTTTTACATCTGATTTATTCTTTTTCTTAAAATTTGGAAACCCACTTTCTTTTTTGAAAAATTTTACAAAGGCTGTATATGCGTTTTCCATAGATTTCTTAACAGACTTTGAACTTACTTTCTTTATCCAAAGATATTCTGGGTTATTTGGTATGAATTCATTATTAAGCCAAACACTAAAATCTCTTGCTGTCATAAATTTTTCGCCTTTATTATAAATTTCTTTGTTGTGTGCAATGTAAAAATTGTAAATAAACCTACAAGTTCCAATTGTTTGCTTAATTTTTACTATCTGTTCTGGCGTTGGGTCAATTTCCGTTTTGTAACTCTTTAGCAATTTCTTTGTCCTCCTTTATCTTTTTTGTATTTTCTTAATCCATTGCATTACAAAATCGTCCCAAAAAATATTTTTGATTTTCTAAATCTTCCCTTTTGCTTTCGTGTTTATATTCTTACGTAAACAACTAACTTTCTTATACCATCATCTGCTTGTATATCTTTAAATTGCAAATATAAATTATAAGTATAATACATTAATTAATAGAAGTGCAATTAGCCTTTAGTATCTCATCTCTATTTCAATGTTATATCGTTTTAACAACCCCAATAATTCAGCAAAATCTTTTGATTTATAATTTGTGATATTTATATACTCCTCCTTATTCATGAGTACATTATATCATGTATAAACATATTTATCTATATTTTCATCAACTTATTGTTGCTCCTTTCCTTTATTTGTTTTTTCCATATAATCCTTTAATTCTTTTCCAAAAAGTTCTTTCAATCTATTTGAATAACCATATAGTATCCATAAACATCTATTTTCATATTCATTTGTTCCTCTTTTAACTACAAAATTAAGAACTTTTTTTATTTCTTCTTTTGTCTGTTTTTTTCTAATAACCATTGCTAAAGATAAGCCCATTCTGTGCTCTAATAGTTCTTCATCTGTTAATTTTTGTATATCTACTAAATTATATTTTGGATATTCTAAAGGTGGAAAGCCATAATACTCATCTTGTTCTTGTACTACTGTAAGGGAAGCATCCCATTTTTTATTTGCTACACTTAACACAATTGGAAATACAGTTGGCGCTTTCCTAAATTTACTTTGTTTATTTGGTCTACTGTTTATTATGCAAACACAATATTTAGTTATTCTTTCTGGCATTTTATAATTTACAGTACTTTGGATTTCTATTAATATGAATATTTCTTTATTTTTTATCTTATAAATAATATCTGACTCTCTTACTTTAACTCCTAATTCTGTTATAAATTTTCTATTATATTTTTCTACATCTTTTTCTTTTATACTATATCCAAAGAAGTTTTTCATGAAATGTACCAACTCTGTTTTATCATCTAAAAATACTTTATAGATTTTATCAATATATTGGTGTGTTTCTACGTCTTTATCCAATTCTTTCTCTATTTTTAGTGGATATAGCATGTTGTACTTTTCATAATCTCCTTTTGTAAATGTTACCACTATCGTTCTCCTTTCATTTTAATTTCTTTTACTTTTAAAGTCAAATTTCTTAATTAGTAAACATATAAGTTTTACTGTGATTTTCTTTGTATATCTCTTTTTTTCACCTTCTTTCTTACTCTTTCTATTTTTATTAAAATTTTAATTGGAATTTTGGGTAGATTACCCTTTGATTTCAAAAAAATCGAATTAAAGTATACACATAATATCATTTTATGCTAGTTATGTCAATAGTTTTGTTGGAATTCTTTTTAACTTTTCATCGCAAAATTCGACAAAAAAATACAAATAAAAAAGTACCAAACTAATACATTTAATGTAAGTTTGATACTTTTAAGTATTTATTATTTATGATTAATTTTATGTATTACACACCAACTGTTGAGAAACCATTATCTACATGTATAATTTCTCCAGTAATAGCACTTGATAAATTACTAAATAAGAATGCTGTTGCGTCTCCTACTTGTGATGGAGTTACATTTTGATGTAATGGAGCTCTTTCTTCTACTACATCTAATATAGAATTGAAATCTTTAATTCCTTTTGCTGATAATGTTTTTATTGGTCCTGCTGAAATTCCATTTATTCTCATACCATCTTTTCCTAAGTCTTTTGCTAAATATCTAATGCTTGCTTCTAATGCTGCTTTTGCAACACCCATTACATTATATCCTTCAATTACTTTTTCAGAACCATAATATGTATAAGCTACAATACTTGCACCTTCATTTAACATATCTTTTTCTCTAAGCATTCTAACTATTGCAACTAATGAATATGCACTTACATCGTTTGCATGAGCAAATCCATCTCTTGAAGTTAAAATAAAGTTATTTCTTAAGTCTTCTGAATTAGCGTGTGCTATTGCATGTAAAACTCCGTCTACTTTACCATAATCTTTCTTTATTTCATCTAAGCATTTTTCAATATTTTCATCATAGCTTACATCTCCTAAAGCATAAGCTTTTGAACCTGGTAATTCTTCTAATAATTTATTTACTTTTTCTAAGTTTTCCTCTGCACAAGTACAGATAACTTCTGCTCCTTGTTCATAAGCTGATTGAGCTGCTCCCCAAGCTATACTCCATTTGTTTCTTACTCCCATAATTACTACTTTTTTTCCTTTTAAAATCATTTTTAATTCCTCCTTGAAATTTTTATTTATATAATTTAATTTTTAAAAAATTTATTAAAGATGTGTCCCCAATGCGAATTTTTTTGCGCAAAGGAAACGTCCCCAATGCGACATTACATATTTCTAAATTTCTCATATCTTTGTTCTAATAGTTCTTTTTCTGTTAGTTCTTCTAATTTTTTTATGTTTTGAACCAAATATTTTTTTATATCACTTACTATTGTTTCAAAATCATTTTGTGCACCATTTTCTGGCTCTTTGATTATTTTATCAATTATTCCTAATTTTTTCAAATCATTTGCTGTTAATTTCATGTTTTCTGCTGCTTCTTTTGCTTTACTTGAGTCTTTATATAATATACTTGCAAATCCTTCTGGTGATAAAACTGAATATACTGCATTTTCTAGCATTACTATTTTATCTCCTACTCCTATCGCTAATGCTCCACCACTTGAACCTTCACCAATTACGATACATATTATTGGTACTTTTATTCTTGCCATTTCCATTAAGTTTCTTGCTATTGCTTCTCCTTGTCCTCTTTCTTCTGCTCCCATTCCTGGATATGCTCCTGGTGTATCAATAAATGTTATTATTGGTCTTTTAAATTTTTCTGCTTGTTTCATTAACCTTAATGCTTTTCTATATCCTTCTGGTTCTGGCATGCCAAAGTTTCTTTCCATATTTTCTTTTACATTTTTGCCTTTTTGTTCTCCTATTACTGTTACTGGTTTGCCATCTAATGTTGCTATTCCCCCAACAATTGATTTATCATCTCCAAAGTTTCTGTCTCCATGAAGCTCTATAAAATCTTCAAATAGAGAATTTATATAATCTAATGCTTTTGGTCTATCTAATTCTCTTGCAAGTTGTACTTTATCCCAAGCTGTTATTTTTGACATATTTCTTCCTCCTTAGAAATTTATTATATATTTCTATATCCTTATCATTATTTTTTAGTATGTAATCTAATAAGTTTTGCCAAAGTTTCTTTCATATCTTTTCTTTCTACTATTTTATCTATAAATCCATGTTCTAGTAAAAATTCTGAACGTTGAAATCCTTCTGGTAGTTTTTGCTTTATTGTTTGTTCTATTACTCTTGGTCCAGCAAACCCTATTAGTGCTTTTGGCTCTGCTAAAATTATATCTCCTAAGCTTGCAAAACTTGCTGTTACTCCTCCTGTTGTTGGGTCTGTTAATACTGAAATATATAATAGACCATGCTCATTTAATTTTGCTATTGCACTTGATGTTTTTGCCATTTGCATTAATGATACTATTCCTTCTTGCATTCTTGCTCCACCTGATACACAAAACATTATTAGTGGTAGTTTTTTCTTTATTGCTGTTTCTATTGCTAAGGTTATTCTTTCTCCAACAGCTGATCCCATACTTCCCATAAGGAAGTTTCCATCCATTACTCCTAATACAACTTTTTGTCCTTCTATTTCACAGGTTCCACATTTTACTGCTTCTTTTATTTTTGTTTTTTCTTTTAAGCTTTCTACTTTCTTCAAGTACCCCTCAAAATGTAAAGGATCTTTTGTTAAAATATCTGAACCTATTTCTTTAAATGTTCCTTCATCTGCTATTTGTTTTATTCTTCTCCTTGCTGATAATCTAAAGTGTTTACCACAATTAGGACATACACTTAAGTTATTATGAAAGTCTTCTTTGTAAATTATTTCTTTACAATTATCACATTTAACCCATTTTCCAATCATTCTATCTGATGCTTTTTCATTTCTAACTTTTCTCGTTTCTTCTCCGTTTAACTTCTTTACCTTATCGATTATCAAGGGTTTTACCTCCTTCACACCAATATGTTTTTTACATTTGCTATTATATATTTTATTTTATTTTTTTGCAATTAGAATAAGTGGTCAAAAAGCAACCTATATTCCAAGGTTGCTCTCTTTATTTGCTTATTTTTACATGGTTTATTTACCTTTATATTTTAATGTCAAATTCTATATATTCATCATCATTTTTTACTGTAATTGTTCCACCATGAAGCTCTATTATTTCTTTAGTTATAGCTAAGCCAAGCCCTGCACCTCCTGTTGAACTCGTTCTTGAAGAATCTCCTCTATAGAATTTTTCAAATATCTTATCTAGTTTATATTGTGGTATCTTTTCTCCTTTGTTTTTAAAAGAAATAAATATTTTGTCATCTATTTCTTTTAAAGTAATTTCAATTGTTGTATTTTCAAAACTATAATTTATAGCATTTTTAAGAAGATTTCCAAACGCTCTAGCAAGTTTATCTCCATCTCCTAAATACATAACCTTTTCATCTGCTTCTAAATTACATTTTAAATGTTTTTCTTCAAGCATTGGAAAACACTCATCTACTAATTGTTCTAAAAGATAAGACAAATTAATATTTTGTTTATTTATTGGCATGCTACTTAGGTTATATCTTGTTATATCAAAAAACTCATTTGTAAGTTCTTCTACTCTTAATGCCTTATCAAGTGCTATTTTCATATACTTTTCTTGTAAATTTTTTGGTATTTCTTTTTCATCTGTTAAAAGTGTCAAATACCCTATAATAGAAGTAAGAGGTGTTTTTAGGTCATGTGCCATATACATAATCAAATCATTTTTCTTATCTTCCGCTTCTTTTGCATTTTTCTTACTTAATATATAATCATATTTTATATCATTTAACTTTTCTGAAAATTCATTTACCTCACTTGGAAGTTTTATTGTTTCATTATCTTCTTTTAATATTAAGTCTAAAGATTTATATACTTCGTTTATACTATCTACATATTTTGAAATAAATCTATATATTATAACTGCTAGAACAATTACAATATAAATATAAACGACTATATCTCTATTTTCAACTATCCAAGCATATAAATCGTAATTTAATCTTTCTACTAATACAGATAAAGTATTTTCAAAAAATAAAGCAAGTATAAAGTATACTACAATGGAAGCAAACACAGCAATTACTGAGTTTCCTAGTAAAGTCATAAATAATTTTATTTTTCTTTTAGTTAATTTATCTGTCTCCAATTTTAATCCTCCAATATTTTTTATTTATATTATCCCCCTAATAAAGGTTCTATTGTAAATGCAAACCAAAATGGAAAGTATAAGAAAAACATCCCTAAAAAGCTAAAAAGTATATAAGCTATTGGTCCTTTTGTTCCATTTACACCATCTTTATATTTTTTAAATAGTTTACTAAATATTATCCATATTAAGTATCCAATAACAGTACCTAATGTATTTGCAATTAAGTCATCTACATCTGTTGCTCTTGTTGTTATTAATTGTGATAACTCTATTAACAAAGAAAAGCAAAATCCTACTATTGTTGTCTTATATAATTTTCTATAATCTTTCCAAATAAACGGAAGTAAAAATCCTAATGGCATACACATTATTATATTAAGATAAAACGTAAAACTTATCCCATTACTAAATGGTTCAAGATTAACATTTGGTTTTTTTATTCCTCCTTCTGGTGCGTAAATAATATCAGTTAATCCACCTGCTCCTGTTACTGTATAAACCATCCAAATATATAAAACAAAAACTAATATAAATAGTATATAAAATTTCTTTTCTTTCCTATCTTTTACAAATAAATATGTTAAACAAGGTAGAAATGCACACAAAAAGCTATAAATAGTTACCATAATTGAACCCTCCTACTCTATTTTATAACCTACTCCCCATACTGTTTTTATAAATTTTGGTTTTTTAGTATTCTCTCCTAGTTTTTCTCTTATTCTTCTAATATGAACCATTACTGTATTATTACTATCAAAATATTTTTCTTTCCAAACTTTTTCAAATAGTTCTTCCGAGTTTATTACTTTTCCTCTATTATTTGCAAGATAAAGTAATATTTCAAACTCAAGTGGTGTTAGGTCTATTTCTTTATCATATAATAGGCATTTATGTTCTTGTTTTTCTATTGTTAGTCCATTTATTTCTATTATATCATTATTATTCTTGTTTTCAGCATCATTATATAATGTATATCTTCTAAATTGTGACTTCACTCTTGCAACTAATTCTAGTGGATTAAATGGTTTTGTTATATAATCGTCTGCTCCTAGAGTTAATCCTTTTATTTTATCATTATCTTCTATTTTTGCAGTTAGCATTATAATTGGGAATTTTAATCCTTTATCTCTAATATATTTGCATATTTGAAATCCATTTTTTCCATTTATCATTATATCTAGTATTGCCATATCTATTTTTTCTTTATCAATACATTTTATGCTATCATCTGAATTATAAAATTTATATACATTATAATTTTCATTTTTAAGATATACTTCAACTAAATCTGCAATTTCTTTTTCATCATCTAATACTAAAATGTTCATCATTATATCTTCTCCTCACAAAATAGATTATAACATATAAATTGTTGTTTTTTACCTAATTTTATAAATCGTAAGAAAATGTTAAGAATTTTGTTAGATTTTCTTTAAGAACTTTTATTTTTTATTTGGTATAAATATTTCAGGGTGATTTATATGAATGGAAATATTAATAGAAATAAAAAGAAAAAATTAAATTTAAAATTTATTTTATTTATAATAATTCTAATACTTATTGGAATCTACTTATTATATACTTTAAACTATTCTTTAACCACTAATATTTTCTTACCTTTGTCTAATTCTAAAAATGACAATTATTCTGGCATAGGACAAGAAACTGTTAATGGTAAAGATGGTTATTTTACCACTTTTACAACAGTAGATGAAAATAAAAAAACATATAAAGAATTTAAACAAAACGGAGATAGTTCTTGGGCGCAAAATTCCTATTGGGGTGGCACTATGGAAGAAAATGGTTGTGGTATTACTGCTTTATCAATTATTGCTAGTGGTTATGGTAAAAATGTTACTCCTGAGGATTTAAGAAAAGAATTTTACCCTGTACTTGATGGAAATGATTTTGGAAGTGTTTTAAAGAATTATTATGGAATAAAAAATACAGATTTTTTATATGATACATCATACTTTTCTAACAACTCTATTTTAGAACATTTAAAAACTAATAGACCTGTTTTAGTCTGTGTTTGGAATAAACCACATGATAACAGATGGACAACTGCTTCTCATTACTTAGTTCTACTTGCTTGTGATGATAATAATAAAGTTTACGTATCTAACCCTAATGGTGGCAAAAATGATAGCAAATCTTCTGGATGGTATAACATAGATGAAGTAACTCCTTTTATTGCTAAAATTCTTTTCATAGAAAGTTACAATTAACCCCAAATAACTAATGTTACTTGGGGTTTATTATTAAAATTTGTTTTTACTTTAATAAAACTTTTTTCCTAATTTAAAATCACTTGGATTAAATGGCAAAAACAGCAAAAAGCAATTAAAATAATACTTTTTCTGATTTATATTGTTTAATAATAACTTTCAAGACAATTGTTATATATATAATTGTAGATATTGTCATTAAAGCAATGTTCAATAAGTCTATTTTTCCATTACTTATGTCTGTGAAAATTACTGTAAAGTTTATAAATGGAATTATAGAAAGTATTGGGCTTGCTCCTATTCCCACCATAAATGCTATCATTCCTGGGAAAAATGATATAAATGTTAATGGTGTTAATGCACTTTGTGCTTCTTTAAATGTTTTTGATGTACTTGCTATTGCAATACATAATCCACTTATAAAGAAAGAATATGCTATTATAACAACAACTGCAAATAACAAGCTTACTGGTGAGAACATTATATCTATTCCTTCATATATACTAAACATATTCTTAGTAATTACAAGTGATATTACTGCTAAGACTAAACTAATTAACCCTGTTATAATTGAAGATATTGAAACTCCTAAGAATTTTCCAACAATTATATCTTTACTTTTTATTGGAAATGTAAGTAATGTTTCTAATGTTCCTCTTTCTTTTTCTCCTGCTGTTGTATCTGTTGCTGGATATGTTGCTGATACTGTTATTGCCATAATTATAAATAAAAATGCATAATTTTTAATATAATTTGCAAAATAATTGTCTTCTTCAAATATATTTTCTTCTACTGTTATTATATTAAGTACTTCATCTGGATTTATATTGTTACTTGCTAAGTAGGATGTTTGCAAATATTCTTTATAAGCTTCAAAATAAGCTTGTACTAGATTTTGGGCATAAGTATCATTATCATTTGTTCCTGTATTTAATACATATTTATTATTCTCTTTTGTTACATATAAATAAATTTCGCCATTATCATATTTTTGTTTTAATTCTTCTTCCGTTCCTGAAATAACTTCTATATCCATATTTTTTGCTAATTCTTGTTCTTCTGTGCTTAATTCATAACTAAATCCTATTTTATTATATTCTTCTACATCTTTACTTACTTGTGATTCGAATAATGCAGACATTCCAATTATTAATAATGGTATAAATATTGGTATTACTAACATCATAGCTAAAGATTTTTTATCTCTAAATAATTCTCTTAGTTCCTTTTTTAATATATTAAACAAATTACTCTTCATCTAAAACACCTCCTATCATTGTAAAGAAGGCATCTCTTAAGTTAGTTGTATTTGTTTTATTTCTTATTTCTTCTGGTGTTCCTTCATTTATTACAATTCCTTTATTTATCATTATTACCCTATCGCAAATATTTTCTGCCTCTTCCATATAATGTGTTGAATAAAGAATTGTTTTATTCTTTTTCTTTTCTTCTTTCATAAAATCTAAAATAATTTGACTAGATATTATATCTAACCCTGTTGTTGCTTCATCTAATATATAATATTTTGGATTATGTACCAAGCATCTTGCTATATTTACTCTTTGTGTTTGTCCAGTTGATAAGTTTCCTATTTTATTATAAAGAAAGCTATCCATATTTAATATTTTAGATATTTCTTTTATTCTTTCTTCTCTCTTATTTTCTTCTACTCCATAAATATCAGCACACATTTTTAATAACTCATAACATGATAATGTATCATATAATTTTGTATTTCCTGAAAGATATGCTATATTTTGTTTTATTTCTATTTCATTATTTTTATAATTTAGTCCATCAAATAAAATTTCTCCTTCTGTTGGCTCTAATATTCCCGCAATCATTCTTAAAAGAGTTGTTTTTCCTGCTCCATTTGGTCCTAATATCCCTATTATTTCTCCTTCATTTGCTTCAAAAGATATTCCATTATCTGCATAAAATTCTTCTTTTTCTTTTTTATTTTTATAACGCACAAATTTCTTTTTTAAATTGTCTACTTTGATCATAACCTTCTCCTTGTATAATATATTTAGGTTTTTAAACAAGGATTTACCTATAAACCTTTATATAATAATTATATTAATTCA
>CALXFI010000038.1 GCA_944387535.1 uncultured Clostridia bacterium
AAAATAAAAAAGTCGAAAAAGACTTAAAAATAAATAAAAAAGTAGTTGGAAGCTTATAAAGTTTTCACACTACCAATAAAAATAAAGGGGAAAATTATGGAATTAATTGCGAAAATTACAGATGAAGATATTGGAGAAAAATTCACAGGAATAAATAATCCAAAAACAAGAATTGCAGTAAGAACAATATTAAGTGATGAAAACGGTAAAATTGCTATATTAAATAAACAAGCGAAAAATGAATTTAAATTAGTAGGTGGAGGTGTTGAAGAAGGTGAAAGTTTAGATGAAGCATTAAGACGTGAGATATTGGAAGAAGCAGGATGTGAAGTAAAAATAATTTCATATTTAGGGATTTTAGAAGAATTTAGAAGCAAGGAAAACTTTTATCAAAAATCACACATATATATAACAAAAGTTTCTAAAGATACTAAAAAACTACATTTAACGAAAAAAGAAAAAGAAGAAGGCGCAAGGTTATGTTGGTTTAAGCCAGAAGAAGCTTTAGAAATAATGCAAAAATCATATGATAAATTGCTTCCATCAAAATATAGTGACTTATATGCAACAAATTTTATAGTAAAAAGGGACTATACAATTTTAGACTATTATATAAGAAAAATATTAAACAAATAATATAAAAAGGTTTTGTTATTTAACTAATAATAATTAATGGCAAAATCTTTGTTTTTATAAAAATGGAAAAAATTTCAAAAAGGTATTGACAAAATTTGTAAATGAAAGTATAATAGGAGCAGTTTTAAAGTCAAATTATTAAATATCAAGTTTTATTTTAAAATATTAAATCTAAAAAAATCAAATAAAAATAAAATATGTTTAGATATCTGAGGTCATTATAAACCTTATATTTTAATCCCCAATTAAATTCAAATAATTTATTCCCTAAATTTTGAGTTGTGATAAAGTTTCTTATTTAAAATGCCCCTTTTAAATTATTTAGAACGTTATATTTGTTAAGTACTATTTTTTATAATGGCCTCAGATATCTAAATATATTTAAAGGTAAGAAAGGAGATATAATGCAAAAAGTATTTACAAAAAAACAAGTAGTTGCAGAAAATATAGCTTGTAAATATTTAAAAGATAAGAAATATATAATCGTAGAAAAAGATTTTAAATATAAAAAGAGAATAATAGATTTAATTGCTTATGATAATGAAACAAAAGAATTAGTATTTATTAAATTAAAGAATTGTTCTAATTTAAAAGAATTTAATATACGAAATAGAATAAGAGAGCAGCAAAAATTAAAATATTTAGCTAAATCATATAATTATGATTATGGGCTTTATGATATACCAGTAAGGTTTGATATGATTAAAGTATTTTTAACTAATAGTATGTATAAAATAGAACATAGAAAAAGAATTTTTATTTAAATATAAAAAAGTTGCTCAAAATAAATTTCAAGCAACTATAAATTTTAAAATCTAATTATTTCATTATACATTTCCATAGCAAAGTTATCTGTCATACCAGATATATAAGAAATAATAGCTTTAGAAAAATCCTTTTCATTTGATAAATCAAATATAATTTTATTTTTCAATTTTAATTCTTCACGGTCAGCAAAATCACAATAATTTTCTAAGAAATTATAAAAACCATCAGCTAGTTTTGGATAGAATTTTCCTAAACAATTTAAATTCGCTAAAGTATTTTCTTTATCGTAACAATCTTTTAAAATATCATAAATTTCATTAATAACAAGTTTAAAATATTTTGTAGAAGTACGAGTACGTCTACTAAAGTAAATGTGCTTATAATTAAAGTCTTTTATTTTATTCATTAAGTCAAAAGCTTTTTTAGAAAAGCATAGACCTTGTTCTGGAGAAGAGTTTTTACATAAATCACAAACTAGATAATTTATAATAGTGCTATTGTTTAAAGCTTCTTGAGAATCAAAATTTAATAAATCATATAATTCTTGCAAATGATTATCAAGTATACCTAGAGTAATGGCATCTTCTATATCTCGACCTATATATGAAATTTTATCAGAAATTTTAACTACACATCCTTCCCAAGTGTATGGAGCATATTGGTTAGGAGATATATAGTCTTTTAAATCTATAAACTCATCTCTAGGTTTTAAAGTATTTTCATCTATTTCTCCACAGTGAGAAATAATACCATCACGAATACCATAACAAAGATTTAAATTGTTTTTATATCCATCATGACCATTTAATAGCTCAATATTATCAACAAAGTCTAAACCATTTTTCTCATGCCAAAAGCTAGTACCTAAATCTCTATTAGAAATCTCAGAAAGTATCTTTTCGCCTTCATGTCCAAATGGGCTATGGCCTAAATCATGAGCTACTGCAATTGCTTTTGTAAGTTCTGTATTTAAACCTAAATAACTTGCAATTGTATAACTAATAGACTCTACATGTGTTACATGTTCTATCCTAGTACAAATATGATCATTTTCAGGTGAGAAAAATACTTGTGTTTTATGTTTTAATCTTCTATATGCATTTGAGTGTATAATTCTAGTGTAATCTCTATCAAAGCTACTTCTTATATCAGTAGCCCTTGTTTCCAATGGTTGAGTTCTTGAAATAACATTATCCCATTTAGGGTTATTTTCATTCATAGCATAACTTTTAAAAGAATCTTTCATATTGGCCTCCTTTGTATTTTACTAGTTTATCGTAATTAGTTTATAACAAAATAATAAAAAAGTCTACATTAAATCTATTATAAAATTACTTATTTCTATTGACTAAAAAATTATAAATAGTATAATAAATTTGGTAAAAATAAGAAATTTAAGAATAGAAAATGGAAAAAAGAAAGGAAGAAAAAATAATGTTTAATTTAGTAAGAGACGATTTTGATGAAAATTCAGATGATATATTAAATTCTATAAACAAAATGCTTGAAAAAAATAAAAAAGATAAAGAAGAAAAAGAAGAAACTAATGAAAAAGAAAATAAATAAAGTAAATAATATAAAAATAAAAAACAATAAAATAAATAAGAAAATATAGGAGTAAAAAAATGGGAAAATTATTTGTAATAGATGGAACAGATGGAAGTGGAAAACAAACACAATTTGATAAATTAAAGGAAAGTCTAACAAAAGATGGAGTAGATTTTAGAGTAGTTAGTTTTCCAAATTATGATAGTCCAAGTTCTAGTTTAGTAAAAATGTATTTATCTGGAGAATTCGGTGAAAATGCAAAAGATGTAAGTCCTTATATTGCATCAACATTTTATGCAGCAGATAGATATGCAACATTTAAAACAGGTTACCAAGAATATTATGATAATGGTGGAATTATTTTAGCAGATAGATATACAACAGCTAATATGGTTCACCAGGCTGGAAAAATAGATAATATAGAAGAAAGAGAAAAATTCTTAAATTGGTTATGGGACTTTGAATTTAATTTATATGGATTACCTGTTCCAACAGAAGTATTTTTCTTAAATATGCCAGTGGAAAAATCTTTAGAATTAATGAAAGATAGGGAAAATAAATTTACACATGGAGAGAAAAAAGATATACATGAAAGAGATAAAAACCACTTAATAGATGCATACCATGCTGCTTGTTATGTAGCTAAAAAATATAATTGGTATGAAGTTAAATGTGTTAAAAATAACGAAATAAGAACAATTGAAGATATACATGAAGAAATTTATAAAGAGATAGAAAAACACATTTAAGACAAGAGGGGGGGCTTTTTGTCTCATTTTGAAAATAATTTATAAAAACTTTAAACATAGATTAAAAGTCTATGTTTATTTTTTTAAAATCTAAATTAGAATTTTATATATTTTATCTTAATATCTTTTTGACTTTTTTAAACGTTTACAATCTAAAAATAATTGATAAATAATAAAAATTAATTTTTAAAATGTCGAAAATTGTCTGTTTTTGCGATGAAAAGTTTATTTTTACGCTTGACTTTTTTATTTATTCATGTTTTAATATAAAAGAATTTTAGTTCAAATTAATTGTGTGAAAAATGGCTTTTAAATCTCACACAAATTTCCCTAAAAAAGAAAGAAAAAACAAAAAAAGGAGGTGGCAAAAAGATACAAAAGGAAAAGAAAAAGTAAGAAAAAGAAAGTAAACCATAAGAAAAATAGTAATTTTATTAAAATGTAAATGTTGATTTAAGAATAAATAAATGATATATTAGGAGATGATAAGAATAGAAACAAAAAGTGCAATAAAAATAGATATAGAAAAATATTTAAAAGATCCAGTATTTATGGATTTAGTTAAAAAATATGCTAAAGAAAGTGAAGAATTTAATAAAAATAAAAGTAAAATAGATAAAGAACATGACAAAATAGTAAAAAGAGTGTTTCAAAGTAAGAAAGAGGCAGCAAGATTTATAAGCAAGATTATCGGAAGAAAAGTAAGACCAAGTGACTTGGTAGCAGTGCAAAATAGTTTTGTAACAACAGAATTAAAATATAGAGAAGCAGATATAGTATATAGGTTAAAAGGAACAAACATAGTAATATTAATAGAGCATCAAACAAGAGTAGATTATAGGATGGCATATAGAATATTAAATTATCAAATAGAAATAATGAGAGCAAATGAAGTAGAAAATCCTAAAAAAGAAGATAAAGAATGTTTAGTAATACCAATAGTGTTATATACAGGAAAAGAAAAATGGACAGCCAAAAATTATATAAAGGAAATACAAGAAAGATTATTTGAAGATACAAAAATAGGAAAAGAAGAAATAGAATTAGGAACATTAGGATATTATACATTAGTAGATGTAAATAATTATACAAAAGAGGAGTTACTGAAAGAAGAAGGAATCTTAAGTAAAATAATGTTAATAGAAAAAGAAAGAAGTACAAAAGATTTAGTAAAAACAATATTTGAGATAAACGAAAGAATACAAAATGAAAAGAATAAAGAAATAGTATATACAGCAATGTATTTAGGATTAGAGAAAAAATTTGGAACTAAAATAACAAACAAAATTATGGAAAAAATAATAGGAAAGGAAAGTGGTAATATGTTAGCGGTAGAGCAAATGGTATTAGAAGAAAATGAGATGTTAAGAAATGAGGGAAGACGTATTGGAATAGATGAAGGAATAATTAAAGTAGCAAAAGAAATGATAAAAAATGGAGTTGAAAATGAATATATAATGAAATATACACATTTAAATAAAGAAAAAATAGAAAAATTAAGAAGGCAAATGAGAAAGAATATATAATAGTGATATTAATAAAAATTTTACCTGAAAATCACAAAAAGTTATGGAAAAAATAATAGGAAAGGAAAGTGGTAATATGTTAGCGGTAGAGCAAATGGTATTAGAAGAAAATGAGATGTTAAGAAATGAAGGAAGACGTATTGGAATTGATGAGGGAAAGCGCATCGGAGTGGATGAAGGAATAATTAAAGTAGCAAAAGAAATGATAAAAAATGGAGTAGAAAATGAGTATATAATGAAATATACACATTTAAATAAAGAAAAAATAGAAAAATTAAGAAGGCAAATGAGAAAAAATATATAATAGTGATATTAATAAAAATTTTGCCTGAAAATCACAAAAAGTTATGGAGAAAATAATGGAAAAAAGAAATAATTATATAATATCAGTAGAATAAATGATATTAAAGAAAATAAGGCAATGGTATAAATCCATTTGCCTTAAGCATCTTTTTCTACATCAATTAATTCATCAATCGTACAATCTAGATATTTACAAAGATCTTCTATATATTTAAAAGAAATAGAAGAGGTTTCGCCATGAATAACACGGTTTAGATTTCTAGATGTAATATTCATATTTTGACATAACCAATATTTAGATTTGTTTTTCTTTTTTAATAATTTTTCAATATTAAAATGAACCATATCTCCTTACCTCTTGGTAAATATTATAAAATATATTATTCAAATATTTAAGATACTTGAAAATACCACATTTCAAGGGTTTAAATTAATTTAATAATAAAAAGCAAGACAAAAATGTTACTAAATTATATAATATTAATGGTGTTATTTTTGTCGAAAACTGCGACTGATAAACTAATAAAAGATAAACTTGCAAAACTTTGATAAAAATTGTAAAATTAGTTATCATAAATATAGGTGGTGTAAAAATGAAAGTATTATTAACAGGAGCGTCTTCTGGAATAGGAAAAGATATGGCAAAAATACTAAATAAAAAAGGTTATGATTTAGTGTTAGTTGCAAGAGATGAAGAAAGATTAGAAAATGTAAAAACAGAATTAGAAAAAGAAAGTAATGGAAATGAAATAGAAGTAATTTCAATGGACTTATCTGTCGAAGAAAATTGTTTCAAATTATGTAATGATGTAAAAGATGTAGATATTTTAATAAATAATGCTGGTTTTGGAGATTGTGGAGCTTTTTCTAAAACGGATTTAGAAAAAGAAATAAAAATGATAAAAACAAATATAGTAGCATATCACATTTTAATGAAAGAATATTTAAAACAAATGAAAGAAAGAGGTAGTGGAAAAATACTTAATGTTGCATCAATTGCAGGATTTATGCCAGGGCCATTGATGGCAACATACTATGCAACTAAGGCTTATGTTGTAAGATTATCAGAGGCAGTAAGAGAAGAATTAAAAAAAGAAAAATCAAATATAAAAATAAGTATTTTGTGTCCGGGACCAGTTGCAACAAATTTCAATAATGTCGCAAATGTAAAGTTTAAACTAAGAGAAGCTAAAAGTTTTGATGTTGCAAAATATGCAATTAAGAAAATGGAAAAAGGTAAGTTTTATATAGTTCCTGGGTTAGATGTTAAAATAGGAAGATTAGGAGCAAAATTATTTCCAACAAATTTGGTAAGTAAAGTAACATATAGAGTGCAGAAAAGAAAGCTAAATGGATAAAAATATGAGATAAAATATTGACAATAGGTAGCAAATTATGGTAAACTGAAAATGTATTAGGAGTGTACCTAAAGGAAATACCTTGAGCGGTACAGAGTAATAATAGTTACTTACACTAGAAAAGTAAGAAAGCCTTACTTGAGGAGTCTTAAACAAGATTTTTCAAGTGAGGCTTTTTAGATTTTAAGGGGGCAATGTTTTATGGAAGAAGTAAGAGAAATATTAGAAAATTATTATTCAAGCGGAAAAGAAGAAAATAGATTAGTAAAAGATAAAGCACATCAGGTAGAATTCTTGACTACAACAAAGTATATAGATAAATATTTAAAAACAGGAGATAAGGTATTAGAAATAGGAGCAGGGACAGGAAGATATTCTATATATTATGCTAAAAAAGGATACGAAGTAGAAGCTGTAGAATTAACAAAATCTAATATAAAAGAATTTAAGAAACATATAGAGAGTAATATGAAAATAGGTATTCATGAAGGAAATGCGTTAGATTTAAATATGTATGAGGATAATACATTTGATATAACATTACTATTAGGACCTATTTACCATTTGTTTAGTGTTGAGCAGAAAAAGAAAGCAATAGAAGAGGTTATAAGAGTAACAAAACCACATGGGAAGATTTTTATAGCTTATATAACAAATGATATTGTAATATTAACATATGGTTTAAAAAAAGGAAATTTATTAAAATTAAAAGATGCTTGTGATGAAAATTATAGAGTAAAAGAAATTCCGAAAGAAATATTTTCAGTAAATTATGTAGAAGAATTTGAAAATATGATGAAAGAATTTCCTGTAAAAATGCTACACCAAGTAGCTGTAGATGGTTTATCTGAAACTTTAGAAGATTATATTAATGAATTATCAGAAGAAGAATATAAAGTGTGGCTTGATTACCACTTTAAGAACTGTGAAAGAAAGGACTTAATGGGATATAGTAGCCATGTAGTGTATATATGTGAAAAAAATTAAGGAGTTGACGAAAATGGCAAAATTAGTATTCTTAAAGGAGTACAGGCGTAGGAAAGATGATAGTAGGTCAACAACTTACAAAAAAGGGGGATTTTTCTATGATTAGATATTACGAAGAAAAAGATATAGAGCAAGTTGCAAAAATAATTACTGATGATTGGAAAATAGCATATAGAGGAATTATAGATGATGAATATTTAGATAATTTAAATTATAAAGATAGAGAAAAGAGAATAAGAAGTAAATATCAAAAACTAAAATCAATAGTATATGTAGAAGAAGGAGTTATAAAAGGTTATTCTAGATTTGGAATAAATAGAGATGAAGAAAAAAATTGGGGAGAATTATATGCATTGTATATAAAATCAGATGAAAGAGGAAATGGAATAGGTGGAAAATTATTAAAAGAGACAGCAAGAATATTGAAAAAAAGAGGTTATAAAGAAATGATTTTGTGGTGCTTAGAAGAAAATAAAAGGGGAAGAAAATTTTACGAGAAAATGGGAGGAAAACTTTGTAATAAAAGAAATATAGAAATAGGAAATAAAGAATATGGGGAAGTTTGCTATAAATATAATTTAAATAAAATATAGGAGGAATGGATATGTATTTTAAGAAATTAGTAGGAGAACATATATATTTATCACTAGTAAGTATAGAAGATGCAGAAAAGTATACCAGATGGCTAAATAATTTTGAAACAACAGATTATATTGGCCAAAGTACAAGAATTTACACAATAGAAAAAGAAAATAAGTTTCTAGAAAATTGTTCTGAAAAGAAAAATGATGTAACATTAGGAATTGTAAAATTAGATAATAATGAGCTAATTGGAAATTGTAGATTAAAAGATATAGATGTAGTAAATAGAGTAGCTACACTTGGAATATTTATAGGTGAAAAAGAAGAAAGAAGCAAGGGATACGGATCAGAAGCAATAAAGTTGTTATTAGATTATGGTTTCAATTACTTAAACCTGCACGAGATTAATCTAGATGTTTATTCGTTTAACAAAAGAGCAATAAGGTGTTATGAAAAAGTAGGATTTAAAGAATATGGAAGAAGAAGAGAATGTATTTACTTAAATGGTAAGTATTATGATACAATAAGTATGGATATTCTAAAATCTGAATTTAAAGAAAGCTATATAAAAAATAAAAACATATAAGGGAGTTTTCCTTTATATGTTTTATTTAATATTTTATTTTTTGTTCCTTTATAAATTAGAAAAAACTTTTCCTAAAGAGTCATTAATAACAAGGTTTGCAATATTATCAAAAGGAGTAATAGATTTATTAATAAGTATTAAATTATTACCTTTAAAATATCTAATTAAGCCACTTGCAGGGTAAACAGTAAGAGAAGTTCCACCAATAATTAAAGTATCACAAGCTGAAATTGCTTTTATAGAAGCGGTATAAGTTTCTTCGTCCAAAGGTTCTTCATATAAAACAACATCTGGTTTAATAATTCCTCCACATTCACAATAAGGAATACCTTTAGAATTAAAAACAAAATCAGCATCATAGAATTTATGGCATTTAGTACAATAATTTCTCATGACACTTCCATGTAATTCGTAAACAGTTTTAGAGCCAGCTTTTTGGTGTAGCCCATCAATGTTTTGTGTTACAATGGCTTTAAGTTTTCTTTGTTCTTCTAATTCAGATAGTTTTATATGAGTAACATTTGGCTTGAATTTCAAAGAATTCATTTTATCTTTGTAGAACTTAAAGAATTCTTCTGTATTTTCGTAGAAGAAATGATGACTTAAAATTTCTTCTGGTGGGAATTTGTATTTTTGATTATATAATCCATCTTTGCTACGAAAATCAGGAATACCACTTTCAGTAGAAACACCAGCACCTCCAAAGAATACAATGTTATTACTATTTTTTATTATATCTTTAAATCTTTCTATTTTTTCGTCCATAAAAATCACCTAAAACTATTATACACTAATTGAAAAAAATATTAAATATAAATTATTGTTTATAAAATCTATTGACAAAAGCAAACAAATATTCTATAATAAAATCGGTGATAATATGGAAAAACAAATATTACACGTGGATGTTAATAATGCTTTCTTAAGTTGGACAGCAGTAGAAATGTTAAAAAATGGAGCAGATGTAGATATTAGAGAAATCCCTGCAATTATTGGGGGAGATGAAACTAAAAGGTCTGGAATAGTTTTGGCTAAAAGTATGAAAGCAAAAGAGTGTGGTGTAAAAACAGCAGATACAATATATCAAGCAAAACTAAAATGCCCAGGAGTAAAAATATATCAATCCAACTTTAAAATATATAGAAAATATTCAGATAGTTTATACAAGTTATTGTGTGAATATACAGATAAAATAGAGAGGTTTAGTATAGATGAATGTTTTTTAGATATGACAGATTATTTAATGAAAGATACTTTATTAAATAAAGCAAAAGAAATAAATAGAAGAGTAAGAGACGAATTAGGTTTTACCGTAAACGTTGGAGTAGCACATAATAAACTTTTAGCGAAAATGGCATCTGACTTTACTAAACCTGATAAAGTGCATACATTATTCGAAGATGAAATAAAAACTAAAATGTGGCCACTTCCTGTATCTGAATTATTCATGTTAGGAAAGAAAACTGTACCAAAACTTAATAATATGCAAATAAGGACGATAGGAGATTTGGCAAGAGCTAATAAAGAATTGTTACATAAAAAATTTGGAAAACATGGAATTTTAATGTGGGAATATGCAAATGGAATAGATAATTCAGAAGTACATTTTCAAAAGGAAAAGCCAAAAGGCATAGGAAATTCTATAACACTTCCAGAAAATATAACAGAGATAGAAAAATTAGAAGAAATTATCTTAGCTTTAGCAGAGCAGGTATCATATAGATTAAGAAAATATGATATGCTAGCTAAAACTGTTAATGTACAATTAAGAACCAAAGATTTTGAAGATACATCACATCAGAAAAAATTACCAGAGGCAACTTCGTCAACAAAAGAAATATCAAAAACGGCAAAGGAACTGCTAAATGAAATGTTTCATAGACCGATGGCAATTAGATTAGTTGGTTTAAGAGTTGATAATTTAGTAGAAAAAGAACAGATACAATTATCACTATTTAGTAATAAGGACAATGAAAAACAAGAAAAATTAGATAAAGTAGTAGATGACTTGAAAAATAAATATGGTTATAATAAAATAACAAGAGCAGGAAAAATGAATGCAGGAGAATATTTAAATTTAAAAGATATTAAAAAATAGAAGGAAAGAATTTATGATAGTACAATATGAAGGAAGAAGTATACCTTATACATTACAAAGATCAAAGATAAAAAATTTATATATTTATATAAAAAATGGAGAAGTAATTGTAAAAGCACCACTTAGACTTTCTGACAAATATATAGAAGAATTTTTAAATAAAAAATCAAAATGGATTTACGAAAAGTTAGAAGAAAATAAGACTAAAGTAAAAAAAGAAAAAGAAGAAAAAATAACTCAGGAAGATGTAAAAAGATTACAAAAAATAGTAAAAGAAAATATTTATAAGTATTCTAAGATATTAGGAAGAAGTCCAAAAAAAGTTAGAATAAGAGACTTAAAATATGCGTGGGGAAGCTGCTCAAGTAATCAAAATATATCAATAAATTTAAAGCTTGCAACCAAAGATGAAAGAGCAATTGAATATGTAGTGTTACATGAAATGTGTCATTTAATACATATGAATCATTCTAAAAACTTTTGGAATTTAGTAGAAAAAAATATGCCTAAATATAAAGAATACAAAAAATTACTTGCTTAGGAGCTTAAGTTCGTTTATAATTAAATAAACTTAATTTAGGAGAATTTATAATGTGGAAAAGAAAAGAACTTAAAATAAAAGCAAAGCAGGTTGTAAAAAAGAATTATTGGACGGCAATAATAGTTTGTTTTATAATTGCACTATTTACAGGTGAGTTCACAACTTCTACTGTTGGAATATGGCAAATGGATGATTCCATTGATCCAAATTATGTAATGAAACAAGAAGATTTAGTAGTAAATAATGAAGTAGCGCAAGAAAAGATAGATGAAGTAAAAGAAGAGGAAGAAGAATTAAATGAGAAGAAATCATCTTTAAGTGATATACAGTTAAAATTGTTAGAGATAGTAGAAGCAAATGTTAATAATATAACTAAGTCACTAAAATACGTGCTTAGAATTTGGGATGCCATAGAATTATTTGGTTTAAAAGAGACAGGTTTAGGAATAGGATTGATATTACTTGCACTCATCGCAATAGCATATATAATTATACTTGCAGAACCATTAAGAGTAGCAGGTAGAAAATACTTCATAGAGGCAAGAAAAGAAGATAATACTAAAATGGGAGTTATGAAAGAAGTATTTAAGAAAGGTAGCTGGAAAAATGTTGCTATAATAATGTTCCTAAAGGACTTGTATAATTTATTATGGTACTTAACGATTATAGGGGGATTTATTAAGAGGTATGAATATAGAATGATACCTTATATATTAGCAGATAACCCTAAAATAGAAAGAAAAGAAGCATTTAGACTTTCAAAAGAAATGATGAGACATAATAAATGGAAAACTTTTATTTTAGATTTATCATTTATATTATGGTATAGTTTATCTTTAATTACTTTTGGAATATTAAATATTTTATATGTAAATCCATATATGGCAGCAACTGTAACAGAATTATATGTAACTTTGAAAAATAAAAAGACCAAGGAAAGTGAAGAAATTCTAGTAACAAATAAAGATTAGAAAGAAAGTAGTAGTAATATAGAAATTACTACTATTTTTGATTAAATAATTTTAAAGAATAATAAAAAATGAGAAATAAATTTGTAATTAATTATATTATAACATACGAAATGCGCGAAATTTGTAGAATCCTGCGATGAAAAGTTCTTGCAAAATCTCTTTTTTAATAGTATTATAAAAAGGTGCGAAACAAAAGAGGAGGGATGAATTTGAATATTTTCTTTGGAGGTACTTTTATTAAAAAAGAAGAATTACAGGAAGCAGGGATTAAACATCCTATAAAACTAGAGTATTACAAAATAATCAATGAAGATGAGTTTGTTAAAAATGATAAAGCAAAATATGGTATAAAGGTGGTTAAGACAGAATATCTAGGAAAGGATAGCAATATAGAAGATGAAACAATAAAATATTTATCAAATAATGAGCAAAAGGTTGATGAGATTTTAAATACTTTAAAACAAAATGAAGTAACACCGATTGCTACAAAAGATGTAGTTTCAGACCTATCAAAAAGTTCATTTTATTTATAAACAAAACAAAAATTCTAACAAAAAGCTTGCAAAATGCTAAAAATTAAGCTAGAATACTAATGAAGTAAAAATAGGGGAAAAGGAAATTATAAGGAGGCATATATGGCTGATAAATTAATAATAGTAGAATCACCAGCTAAAGCCAATACAATAAAAAAGTTTTTAGGAGGTAGCACAAAGGTAGTAGCATCAATGGGACATGTAAGAGACCTACCTAAATCAAAATTAGGCGTTGATATTGAACATGATTTTGAACCAGAATATATAAATATTAGAGGGAAAGGAGATTTGATAAAATCTCTAAAAAAAGAAGCCAAAAACGCAAAAAAGATTTATCTTGCAACTGACCCTGACCGTGAGGGAGAAGCAATAGCTTGGCATTTAGCAACAATATTAAAAGATGATAAAGATAAAATAGTAAGAGTAACTTTTAATGAGATAACAAAAGGAGCAGTAAAAAAAGCAATTAAGGAACCAAGAACTATAGACATAAACTTAGTAGATGCACAACAAGCAAGACGTGTGCTAGATAGAATAGTAGGTTATAAAATAAGCCCTCTTTTATGGAAAAAAGTAAGGAGAGGATTGTCAGCAGGACGTGTGCAATCAGTAGCTGTTAAACTAATAGTAGATAGAGAAGAAGAGATAGAAAAATTCATACCAGAAGAATATTGGAATATATTTGTAGATTTAGAGGATGAAAAATCTAAAAAACAATTTGAAGCAAAATTTTATGGAAAAGATGGTAAAAAACAAGAAATACATAATAAAGAGGAAGCAGATGAAGTACTTAAAAATATAGAAAAAGCAAAATATATTGTTAAAGAAGTAAAAAAAGGCGAAAAGAAAAGAAATGCAGCGCCACCTTTTACAACAAGTACTATGCAACAAGAAGCTTCTAGAAAGTTAGGATTTACTTTAAAGAAAACAATGTCACTTGCACAAATGCTATATGAAGGAATAAAAATAGAAGGTAGAGGAACGGTAGGTTTAATTACTTATATGAGAACAGACTCAACAAGAATATCAGAAGAAGCAAGAAAAACTGCTAAAGAACATATAGTATCTACTTATGGAGAAGAATATTATGAAAATAGATATTATAAGACAAGTAAAGATTCACAAGATGCACATGAGGCAATAAGACCAACTTATGCTGAATTAGAGCCAGATAGTATAAAAGATTCATTAACAAAAGACCAATATAAATTATATAAACTAATTTATAATAGATTTATGGCAAGTCAAATGTCTTCTGCTGTATATAATACAATGGCAGTTACAATAGATGCAAATAGTTATACTTTTAAAGCAAATGGACAAAGCCTAAAATTTAAAGGTTTTATGACTTTATATGTTGAAGGTGAGGAAAACAAGGAAGAAGAAAAGGGAATGCTTCCTAACTTAGAAGAAAATCAAGAAGTAAAGAAAGTTAAAGTTAATCCAAAACAAAGCTTTACAGAGCCACCTCCAAGATACACAGAGGCAAGTTTAGTAAAAGCTTTAGAGGAAAAAGGAATAGGTAGACCAAGTACATATTCACCAACAATAACTACTATTTTAGAAAGACATTACGTTGAAAAAGAACAAAGACAACTTGTTCCTACAGAATTAGGAAAGGTCGTTAATAAATTATTAATAGAAAACTTTAGCGATATAATCAATGTTGAATTTACAGCGAAAATAGAAAATGAGTTTGATGAAATCGCAGAAGGTAAAGAACCATGGAAAAAGATGATAAGAGAGTTCTATGGACCATTTGAGAAGGAATTAGAGAAGGTAGAAAAGGATTTAGAACATGTTGAAATAGAAGAGGAAGTTTCAGACATTCCTTGTGATAAATGTGGAAGGATGATGGTATATAAATATGGTAGATATGGTAAATTCTTAGCTTGTCCTGGATATCCAGAATGTAAGAATACAAAACCAATTATAGAATATATAGATGTTCCATGTCCTAAATGCGGTGGAAAAGTCCAGATTAGAAAAACTAAGAGGAAAAGAAATTACTACATTTGTGAAAATAATCCAAAATCTTGTGATTATATTTCTTGGAATAAACCTAAGCCAGGCGAAAAGTGGAATCCTGAGGAAACAGAAAATGTAAAAAAAGATTAAAAAAAGAGACTAAAAATACACCAGTAAAAAAGAGTAAAGATTTTTCGCAATAAAAATGTAAAAATATAAACAAAAAACATCGTAAATTTGATAAAATGAAATAAATTTTATCTTAA
>CALXFI010000039.1 GCA_944387535.1 uncultured Clostridia bacterium
CTAACATTTTAAATGATTTTTAATTATGTGTCTATATTTTTATGTTACTAACGTGCATTTAATTATACAATATTCATTAATTTCATAAAACAAGCTTTATCATTTATAAATACTTACTTTTAATTCTTTATATAACTTTTTTAACTTTTTACACGAATTATTATCATTTTTTAATAATACTTCTATATATTTTAAACACTCTTCTTTGGATTTTACTTCTAAGATTCTTCTTTTTGTAATACTTTTTATTTCAATTATTCTAGGGGCTATTATATAATAAATTATATCGACTCCATAATATTTATTTTCTTTATTAAATAGATATAAAATTTTAGAATTTCCGACTTTAAAAACTGTTCCTACTTTAATTTCTTTAATACTTTCATTGCAAAATACTTGTCTTTTAATTTTTTCTTGTTCTTTTTTCTCTTTTTTCCTATTTTTTATAATATTTATTTTCTCTATTTCATCTTTATAAGCTGTATCTATTATTTGCAAATTAGCAATTCTTTTAATAGCTACTTTTTTCATATTATTGTGAATAATATAATATGTTTTTCTATTTACAAAAATTTTATCATTATCTTGTTTATATGTATTTCTCTTATAAATTTTTATACCATACACATAACTATTATCTGCTGCATATATATAATAAATTTCTTTATTATATAAGACAACATCTCCTTTTCCAATTTCTATATTGATATAAAACCTTTCCACATTTTTATTTTCTCTATTTTCTAAGATTTGTAGCCTTTTTTCTATTTCTTTTAAATCAAAGTCATTTAATGTAATATACATATTTTCAATATTACAAATTGGCAACATTATAGCTTTAGTAAAATTTAGAAAACTATCTTTTTTCTTTTTATATTTTTCTTTTTTTATGTAATATTCCTCATAATTATTTAATATTACACTAGGTTTAGAAGATGATTGATAACATATAAGCATATTTTTTGTTTTTCTTACTACTAAATAGGGTCTTACTCTATGACTTTCTTCTATTTTTCTTAATTCTTTTTTCCTTAAAGGCATTTTTGCCCATATCATATCTCCTGGCTGTACCTTTTTAAAAATTCTCCTTTGTTTTTTACTAGATCTTATTTTATAGTATATTTCTAATATAAACTTTAGTATTTATCTCACCACACTCTCTTGTAAAAATTTATTTATATATAATATCACTTTATATGACTTTTGTCAAATTTTTACAGTTTGATTTCTTATGTAAAATATGTTAATATATACATATGTTGCTTTATTATCCTAATTTTTACAACAGAGGTAATTTGCAACAAAGTAAAAAACTTTTTATAGGATTGGAGTTTGTCATGAAGAAAAAACGGGTATTATTGGTCTTGGTAATATCAATAACTGTACTACTTTCAGGTTGTAGTTTTCTTGAAAGCAAATTGAATTCTTTTAAAGGGAGCCTTGTTGGAGTATCTTATACAGCTGATTTCTATGATAACTATGGTGCCAAATTTTTCACCGCTTCTGGTAATAAAATCGACATTGATGGAAATTACGTAGAAGATAGTGTTTCAGACAGTGAAAGTACATCTTATTCCCTTTCATCTGTTATCACAATTACAATTGATGGTAAAGAGATAGAAACTTGTGGTAACACAGTTATCTTTGCAGAAGAAGGCTTGCAACCCGATGTTGAATTTACTCTATCTGATGTAGATAGTAGTTCTAGTGGTTTATCTGGATTAACTTCCATATCTAAAGTTATCAACCAGTATAAGAACTATTTTGGTAAGTCGCGTGTAGTTGTAATTCAATCGCAACTTGGTGTTCCTATTTGTGCTTATAGCGGTGATGACGTATATTGGGAAATTCCAGATGATTTACCTAAGATGACTAAGCTAATGGTTGATGGAAAAGCTCTGTATATCCATAGAGCCAATTTTGAAATCATTGATAATGAACTAATTCAATAATACCTAAAAGTGCAGACTTAAAATAAGTCTGCACTTATTTTTTTAAAAAACAATATATTTATAAAATTTAAATATAATAATAAATATATAAATAAATAAAAAAGTTATAACAACCTCATTTTAACTCAAACATAGCCCTTTTCCAAAAACCTGCTTTCTCTAAAACGGTATATTTTGTATTTGCACTACTAGAAGAAGGAACATATTTGTATTTATAATCTATATTCCTATTTTTCATATATTTCTTAAAAGCAGTTTCTGCCTTTTTTCCATTTACTAATATTGTTTGTATGTTAGTATATGTATTTAATAATTTTTTTATATCATTAAATTTACCATTTTTAATGTTTGTATCAAGTGAACCCATCCTTTCAGCTGAGCAATAAACATCCCATAATGCAATATGATGTTCTTTTAAGAATTGTATTTTTTCACTATAATTTTCAAAATCAATTTTTTGTTTTTCAAAAACTAAACTTATTATATTCCAAAACTGATTTGTTTTATTTCCATAATATTCATTTAAATTAATCGATTTATCACTTGGCAAACTACCTAAGATTAATATCTTTGAATCAGCATCAACAATTGGATCAAATGATTTTTTAATGTTTTTATCCTCCATCTTTCTATATGCCTTTCATATATTTTCTGCATATAATGGTATCATACAAAATTAAGATATACAACACTTTTCCTGAAATCAAACTGTGTTTAGTAATTTTTTAGATTAGGTGGTTTTGCGTAGGGGAATTTAAGGGGTCGCAAAACACCGATAAGCGAAGCTTAAATCTAAAAAATTACTTTAATCCCCTTATATTTTAATGTGCTCATTTCCAAATATTTCTTAAACAAAACTACTGTTTTTTGACCCCGTCCTAAAAAACAGCAATTTATGCACTCTTTAACTCTAATCTTAGTTTATCTGCTATCATTGCTATAAATTCTGAATTTGTGGGCTTTCCCTTTGCTGCTGAAATAGTATAACCAAATATCTTTTCAACAGTTTTTTGTTCTCCTCTACCCCATGCTACTTCAATTGCATGACGAATTGCTCTTTCTACTCTTGATGGTGTAGTATTAAACTTAATTGCAATCTTTGGATATAAACTTTTAGTTATTTGATTTATAACATCAATATCATTTACGACCATTATTATAGCTTCTCTTAAATATTGGTAACCTTTAATATGTGCTGGAACACCGACTTCATGAATAATATTTGTAACTAGCGCTTCTAAATTATCTTCCTTATTTCCATTATTTTTTGAAATATCAATATAAGGCTGTCTACTAGTATCTTTAGAAATAAAATTATTTTCTTCTCGATTTGGTTTAAAAAATTTGATTTCTCTAATTCTTTTAATTAAAAGCTCAATATCAAATGGTTTTACAACATAATATTCAGCTCCTAGTGTAATTGCTTTTTGTGTTATTTTGTCTTGTCCTACAGCTGATAACATAATACAAATTGGTTTTTTAGTATTACTCATTGCATTTATTCTTTCTAAAACACCTAATCCATCTAAATGTGGCATTATTACATCTAATAAAACAACATCTGGCTCTACATTTGCTATCATCTCTACTGCTTCGTTTCCATCCTTTGCCATCCCTATTATCTCCATATCGTCTTGAGAGTTTATGTAACTTGATAATGTATGACTGAAATCTTGATTGTCATCTGCAATCAAAACAGAAATTTTTTCTTTCATACTTTCCCTCCTAAAATAATTACTGTAAAAATAATTGCTATTAAAACTTTAAAATAATTACTGTAAAATTTTTACAATTTGATTATATTACTTTTGGAAGAAATTTACAATAGTTTTTTGGAAATTTTTTCCATTTATTTTGTAAAACCTTCATTTTTATATACTTTTCGTTATATATTTTTTATATAATTCTCTAATATTAGTTAATTTTATATTTTTTGTTTCAAAATCATTCTTTAGTTTTTCTTTTTTATCTTCTTCTAACTCTATTTTACAAACAATATTTTCTTGATAATTTGTATCTACTATATTAATCTTATTATTTTTACAATAATACTTAAAATTTTCAAAATCACTATATTCTAAAGTTACTTCTAAAATCTCTCCTAAACATTTTGTAACTTTTGCACTCTTTTCAATTGCAAGTAATAAGCTATTTTGATACGTTCTAACTAATCCACCAGTTCCAAGTAATATTCCTCCAAAATATCTAGTAACTATTATTAATACATTTACTAGATTATTTTTTTGTAAAATATTAAGCATTGGGCTACCTGCTGTTCCTGATGGTTCACCATCATCGCTAAACCTTTCTACTATTTGTCCATCTTCCATTACTCTATATGCAATACAATTATGTCTTGCATCAAAATATTTCTTTCTGGTTTGTTTGATTAATTCTTCTGCTTTTTCTGTACTTTCAACATAAAACAAATTACCAATAAATTTGGACTTTTTTTCTACAAATTCTGAAACAACATCTTCTTGTATCGTTATAAATTCGTTCATTTCTCCTCCTTAACTTAAAAGGATTGCCTTTTTTAAGACAATCCTGCAACATATCCTGTTGAATATGCAATTTGTAAATTAAAACCACCTGTATAGCTATCTACATCAATTATCTCCCCTGCAAAATACAAATTCTTAACCAATTTCGATTCCATAGTTTTAGGATTAATCTCTTTTATATTTATTCCTCCACTTGTAATAATAGCTTCCTCAATAGGCCTTGAACTCTTTATTTTTAAAGTAAAATTCTTTAATAAATGCACTAATTCTCTTCTTTCTTCTTTAGTTATCTCATTTACCTTTTTAGTTGGTTCTATTTTACTTATGTCTATAATTACAGGTATTAATTTTTGAGGTAATAATTTATCTAAACCATTTTTATATTGTTTATTTTTTAATTCATCAAAGTCTCTTAAAACTCTTGCTTCTAATTTTTGTTCTGAAAGTGCAGGCTTAAAATCTATTTCTAATTTAATTTTTCCTTTTTTATATTTTTCTTCTATATTTTTATATCTTACTAAATGTGCTGAAGCAGTAAGTATTATTGGCCCTGATACTCCAAAATGTGTAAATAACATTTCTCCAAATTCTTCGAATATAGTTTTATTTTTTTCAGTATCAATAATTTTTATTGATACATTTCTTAAGCTTAATCCTTGAAGTTCTTTACATATATTTTTTTCATATATTTCTAATGGTACTAAAGAAGGTTTGATTGTGGTTACAGTATGTCCTAATTTTTGGGCTAACCAATATCCATCTCCTGTTGAACCAGTTAATGGATAACTTTTTCCTCCTGTTGCTAAAATTACCTTATCTGCTAAAATCTCTTGCTTCTCAGTTTTTACCCCAGTAACTACTTTTCCTTCTTTATTTTCTTTATATAGAATCTCTTCTACTTTTTCATTATAATGTATTTCTACATTATTTTTATTTAAAGCTTTTATGAAACAATCTAATACATCTTGTGAGTGGTCTGTAATAGGAAATATACGATTTCCTCTTTCTTCTTTTACTTCCAGTCCTTCTTCTTTCAAAAATTTTATTATATCTTTATTTGTAAAACTTTGATAACAGCTATATAAAAATTTTCCATTTCCTGGTGTATTTTTTATAAAGTCCTCAATTGGCAAAGAAGATGTTATATTACATCTTCCTTTACCTGTTATCAATAGTTTTCTTCCTAATAATTTCATTTTTTCAATTAAAACTACATTGTTATTATTTTTGCTGGCTATTATTGCTGCCATCATTCCAGCTGGTCCTCCACCAATTACTACTACTTTCATATTTTTCCTTTCTTATTAGTCCTCTTTTTTAGTAGATTTCTTTGTACTTGTTTTTCTTGTCCCTGTTTTCCTTGTTGACTTTGGTTTATCTCCTTCTTTTGATGCTTTTTTATCTGTTGTACTCTTTTTAGTTGTTGTTTTCTTAGTTCCTGTAGAAGCTTTTTTGGTTGTTCTCTTTTTAGCAGTAGTTCTTGTAGATGTAGTAGATTTCTTAGTTTCCTCTTCCTTAGGTTCTTCTTCTATAACTTCTTCTTCTGGATCATCTCCATTTATATAACCAATATTCTTTGCTTGTGCTTCTTGTATATATTTATCTAATTGATAATTAACATAATCTTGTGCTATTACTGCACCTTCTGCTAGTTCTTCATTACTTGTCTCTTCTTTTTCTTTTACATCTTCTACTTTATTTTCCTTTTCTGGTTCTGCTTCTGTTTTTTCACTAGCTTCTTCTACGTCTGGAATAAACCATTCTACTCCTGAACCATTAATAGTTTTTTCTTCTTCTGAGTCATTTTCTTCATCTTGTTGAAATTCATTTTCTTCGTCTTCATTCTCAGAATTACCTACTTCTTCATCATTATTTGTTTCATCAACTGGTGAAACTATATTTTGTTTTATTTGATTTGGCTTATCTTCTTCTAAATCTTCTTCATCTCTTTCTTCATTTTGTTCATCATCATAATAATCGTCTTCATCATCGTAATAGTCTTCCTCTTCTTCATCTTCATCATTATCATCTTTAGAAGATCCTTCACCTTGAATTTCTTTAAATAAATCTTTGTATTCTTGTCTTGTTTGTTTCATACTGTCTCTTTTTTCTTTCATCTTTTGTTTTGCTTTTTTCTCAGCTTCTTTTCTTTGCTTCTCCATCCTTTTGTTTTCTAATCTTTGTTCTCTTCCTCCAAATGCCAAAACTAATGTTATTAGAACAATCAAAACTAATAATACTACTACAACAACCATTCTCTCTCTTCCTTTCCTTTATTTCTTTTGCATAAATTCGATAGCTTTTAATATTCCAAGCTTACCGTATTCGTATGTAAGTCCCCCTTGCATATACGCAATGTAAGGTTCCCTTATTGGTCCATCACAACTAAGTTCAATTGTTGAACCTTGTGTAAATGTTCCAGCTGCCATAATTACTTTATCTTCATATCCTCCCATATCTCCTGGATATGGTAAAACATTAGAATCAATTGGTGAACCTTTTTGAATTCCCTGACAGAATTTAACTAAGTTTTCTTCTGTACTCAAACTTAATGTTTGTACAATGTCACCTCTTTTATCATTATATTTTGGCTCTACTTGATATCCTAATCTTTCTAACATCCTGCTTGCAAAAATTGCAGTTTTCATACTACTTCTTACTACTGTTGGTGCAAAAAATAGTCCTTTTAATAATAATGGGTTTTGATTTAATGATGGTCCTATTTCTTTACCAATTCCTGGTGATGTTAATCTTTCAGCACATAATTCTATTAAATCTTTTCTACCTACTATATATGCTCCTGAAGTTGCAATTCCTGCTCCCAAGTTTTTCATTAAAGACCCAACTGCTATATCTGCTCCAACTTCTATTGGTTCTTTTTCTTCTACAAATTCCCCATAGCAATTATCTACCATAATTATTACATCTTTGTTTACTTCTCTAATTGCTTTAATTGCTCTTTCTATCTTTTCTATAGTAAGGCTTTCCCTTGTTGAATATCCTCTGGATTTTTGTATTTCTACTAATTTTATATCTTTTTTAGCCAATCTTTCCTTTATTTTTTCTATGTCAAAATCATTATTTACTAATTCTATTTGTTCATAATTAATATCAAATGCTTTTAAAGAACTTTTGCTTACATCTTCTCCAATTCCTATTACAGTTTGTAGTGTATCATATGGTGCTCCTGTAATACTTAGCATTGTGTCACCTGGTCTTAATAAACCAAATAATGTAACTGTTAAAGCATGTGTTCCTGATATTAATTGTGTTCTAACTAGTGCATCTTCTGCTTTAAATATTTTTGCATATATTTCTTCTATTTTATTTCTTCCTGGTTCATCTATACCATATCCTGTAGATGATGCTAAATGATTTTCTTGAAGATCACTTTCTTGAAATGCATTTAAGACTTTTTTACTATTTATCTCACAAATTCTATCTAATTCTTTGAATTGTGGTCTTAGTTCATCTTCTACTTCTTTTGCTAGTCTTTCCAAATCTGTATTCATTATTCTTCTTCCCTTCTAATATTTAATATTTTACAATAAAATAAAGTATTTATCAATAAAATTTTTATAATTTTATAAATATATTTTAAAACTTATCACTTTATCATTTTATCCTAAATTGTTAACTCTACTTTTTACACTACATAAACAAAAGGATAACTATAACCCACTTATAATTATCCTTTTGATTTATATGTCATCTTATAGAATAAACTTCTTAATTAAAACTATTCCTCCTGCTATTGTAACTAGTACTACAAATCCTAATGTAAAGTATATTCTTACCTGTCCTGTACTTACAGATAGTAATACTGGTGCATCATCTATATCGTCTTCTCCTGGTTTTTGATTATCTGGAGTTGAATCTTTATCTGGTACCCCATAATCATTATAATCTTCTGATATTTCTGCTGTGTTTACTTTTTCTCCCATATTGTCTGTACTATTTATCCATGTAAGTACTACTTCTACTTCAGCATATTCTCCTGGTTGTAATAATGTATTTTCTAATAATCTTGTTGAAATTATATTGTTTCCTTCATCTGTCCATCCTGGATTATCTTCTGGTAAAAATCTTAATCCATCTGGTACATAGTCTGTTATCTCTTTTGCATATCCTGCTATCTCACCTTCGTTTGTTACACGGATTTTATATCTGAATTTTACCGTTACATCATTTACATTTTTTCTATATAACTCTACTTTTACAATTTGTTCTGGATCATCATATGGTTGATGTCCTGTTTCTGTTACAGTTGTTTGACCATTTTTATCAGTTACTATTGCCTGTGTTACCCATTTTCTTAAAGACAAGTCAAATGTTTTTATTATTACTTTTTCAAAATCATCATCATCTTGTTGTCCTGGTATATAATCTCCTGATTCATCATCTTTATATCCAGGTAGATCTTCATCACTTGGAAGATTTACATTATCTTCTTGTGAATCTCTATCTGTTGTTGGTTCTTTATTTTCATCTTGATATTCTGTTATATCTGCAATATTTGTTATGTTCTCACTTGTTGGTGCTGAGTCTATTACTCTACACATTATTGGAACTTCTACATATGATAATACATATGTTCCTTCTTCATTTTTCTCTGCAGCTTTTATTAAACTATCATCTAAATATCTTGTTGTTACTGTTCTTCCATCTTCTGATACTTCCCAACCATATTGTGCATTAAATTCATTATCTACAAATTCTAGATATGGTGGTAAATGGTCTTTTATTTCAGCTGCATAACCATCTCTATCACCTTCATTATATACTCTTAGCATATATACAACATAGTCATTTGCTTGTACAATTACTGGTTCCTTAGTATGATTATAAATTGCTGTTGTTATCATATTACCATTTTCATCTGTTGTATTAAGTAAAGATGTATCAACTACTGGTGCTCTTGTATATGAACCATCTGCATTTCTCAAATATTCACCATCTTCTACTGTTTCATCATTACTTACTGCTACAATGAATTTTCTTAAAGCTAAGTCAAATGATTGTAAAATTATATTATCATAATCTTCATCATCCTCATATTTTACCCATTCTTCTGTATCAGAGTCTCTATCATCCACTGGGTTTCCATCTTTATCAGTATCTTCTGAAATACAAGCTTCATTTCTTATTACTTCTCCAGATACATCATCTGATATAACTTTTAATTTTACAGATACTTCTTTATATGAAATATCATCTTCTGTTTTAGTTCCATCATTTGAACCAAATGCAGGAATTAAGTTTCCATCAACTGTTGTTTCATTTTCTTTTGATAAGTAGTCTGTAGAAATTTGTATTATTCTTTCTCCTGACTCATCATATACGAAATTTCCCCATAAATAATTTTGGTTAAATTCTATTGCTTCTTTTTCTGCTTCTGTTAAGTTTGGATCATTTTGTAAGTCTTCTCCTTCTAGTTCAGACCATAAGAACTCTAATCCATCTGGTATATCTTCTGTTATTTCTGAAGCATAACCATCAATTGTTCCTTCATTATATATTCTAAATGTATATGTTACTATATCACCTTTCTTAACGGCAACTGGATCTTTACTTAGTGTATAATCTCCTGTAGTTATAAGATTTCCATCTGGTCCTATTGTATTTAATTTACTTACATCTACATTTTCAATTCTTTCTGGTACATTTTGACCATTTACTTGTGTAATTCTTTTAATTAATTTTAAGTCAAATGATTCTGGCATTAAAACTAATTTTTCAAAGTCATCATCATCTTGCTGTCCTTTATAATAATAATCAGAATCTGTTAAATCGTCTTTATTTCCATTTCCTTCATAATCTTCCATATTGTCTTTATTAACATCAGGTGTTGTTGATGGTTCTGAATCTCTATCTGCTCCATCTTGATTTGTTATAGTTATATTGTCTTCACTATTGTATTCTTCTGAAATCCAAGCAACATTTGTAAGTATTGTTGTATCTGTGCTATCAGGCTGTGCTACTACTTCACATTCAATTGTAATTGTTTCTGAACTTGGATCTCCTGAACCAGTATAAGCTGGTAAGTTATCTTCATTTCCTGCAGTTCTTTTTAATGTTAATCTATTGTCTCCATCTTCATCATATGATTCCAATTCAAAATTACCACTTATAACTCTATTAAATCTTAATCCAGTTGGTAATTGGTCAACTATTTTAGTTGCACGACCATCTTTTTCTCCTTCATTATAAATAGTAATATTATATGTAACCATATCACCTGTTTCTACTAAAACTGGATCTTTTCTATGATTATATGTAGCTGTTGTTCCACTTTGTAATGTAGATTCATCTATATTTGGAACTCTTGAATTATTTACATTTACTCCATTTACCTGAGTTATATATTTTCTTAATGCTAAATCAAATGGTTTCTCTTCTGGTGTTACTTCCAATTCTGTATCTTCTGATTCTTCATTTTTTTCTGGTATCATTACTGGTTGTTCTTCATTATTATTTGCTGATGTCCATAATGTAAGTGTATTAGTGCTATATTTAATACTAATTGCTATAGATATTGTTGATACATCATCTGTATCTACTGATATATAGAAGTCTTTTCCTACTAAATCCTTTACAGTTGTTCCATTTTGTACTGGTTTCTTATTACTATCTAATAATGTATAATTACTTATTTCAGTTCCACCATTTTTTACTGTAAAGTCTATTGTATATGGTACATCAGAATTCTCAGTTATATTAATTGGCCCTATTATATAACTTCCATTTGATGATTCATAGTTTAATTGAGTAGTATTTACTTTAGCAGGTGCTCCAGTAGTTGTACTAGTAGAACCTGAATATTTACTTGCATTTGCTATAGCTGTTTTTATTAGATATTTATATAATTGTTCAGCTTGTTGTTGTCTTTGATATCCTTCACCTGTTGCTTGACCATAATCTGATAAACTTGTATAATCATTTTCTCCAGTTAATGTATAGTTTAACCATCCATCGTCATCTGTTTTATCATATTTTCTTTTTCCATTTACCATCTCGTCATAGTTTGTAAAATACCATATAGCTGCTTGTTGTACTGCTGCGATATCATCTCTTGTTAAAACAGCACTAACATATTGTGGATCTGTTTGGATTCCTGCTGCCTCTAAATATGCTTCTTTTTCAGCTTGGTTGTTGTCATCATCTATTAGGTATAACATATCAGATAAAGCAAGTAAGGCATCATATGCATTTACACTTCCACTATCTGACTCAATAGTACCGTTTACAACACTTGCCATTGGTGGAACATTAGTAGCTATTGTATTTCTTTCTGTTTTCATATCATAAAAAATATTATATGTTGCAGTTCTATGTGTATTACTAAATCCTACTCCTGCTTTTACACAATATATATTTTTATTTCCATCTGCTTTTACTGGATCTCCCTCATTTGGTCCTTCATGCTCTTGGATATTCCAAATTTTTGCACCCAAACCTTCTGGTCCATTTGTGTTTGGATCACCTATTGCATATCCCATATGAGGCATATCATTTGTTCTTAGTTCTGTTATTCCCAAATATAATTTAGTCCCGTCATCTGCTGCATTTACAACAGTTGGTAATAGACTAACTAAAAGTAGTACTACTAATACTATTCCACTTAATAAAAGGTTTTTTTGATTCATAATTTTCTCTCCTTTTTCTACTTATATATCCTCTTGTATTTTATTTTACTAGTTTTTTTATATTAGTCAATAGGGTATTTTTGTTAATTTTTTCATTTAAATTTTTTATCCTCTAACACCTTACGGAAATAGGGTTTAAAGATTTATTACAAAAATGACACCCTACATTACAATTATATTACATTTTTGCTTCAAAATCAAGATATTATGTGAATTTAAGCCATAATTTTAGATTTCCGCAACATTTTGGGATATTTTACTATATTTTTTCTAATTTCATATTTATAAAATTTATTTCATATATATTAAATGGTGATAATATGTGTACTAAAAATATAGCAAAAAAAATATTGTGCTTTTTATTTATTTTAATATTTTTATTAAATTTTAATATCACATTTGCAAGTGAAGAAAATCTACTTAACTTAAATGCTCATTCTTGTGTTGTTTTAGATAGAACTAGTAAAAAGATATTATTTGGAAAAAATGAATATAATAAAGTGAAAATGGCATCTACAACAAAAATTATGACTGCAACAATAATTCTAGAGAATTGTGATTTAAATCAAACTGTTACAATTTCTAAAAAAGCTGCGGGAACTGGCGGTTCTAGATTAGGACTTAAAACTGGTGACAAAATTACTATAAGAGATTTATTATATGGATTACTTTTAGTTTCTGGAAATGATGCTGCAGTCGCTTTAGCAGAAAGTTGTTCTGGAAGTGTTCCTGATTTTGCTAACCTTATGAATAACAAAGCAAAAGAACTTGGATTAAATAATACTCACTTTGAAACACCTCATGGTTTAGATTCTGATAATCATTACACTACTGCATATGAACTCGCCTTACTTGCTGATTATGCTTTAAATAATTCTACTTTTAAGAACATTGTTGGTACTAAAAGTTACACTATAACAATTAATGGTTATCCTAAAAATCTTACAAACACAAATGAATTGTTAGGTAATCTAAGTGGTGTATATGGCATTAAAACTGGTTTTACCAATGGTGCTAACCGTTGTCTAGTAACAGCTTGTAAAAGAGGTGATATGGACATTATTTGTGTTGTGCTTGGGTGTGATACTAAGAATTTTAGGTCATCTGACAGTACTAAATTGATTAATTATGCTTTTGATAATTTCCAGTATATTAATATAGAAGATTTAATTAATGTGGAATTTAATAAATGGAAGGATGAAAATAAAAATTATTTTAATATAGAAAAAGGCACTTCACAAGATTTACAAATTTCTATTTCTAATATAGACACTCCTATTATTCCTATAAAGAAAGATGAAATTTCTTCTTTAAAAGTAGATTTTTATATTAATAACGAATTATCTGCTCCTGTTTATACAAATACAAATGTAGGAAAATTTAGAGTTTATACATCATTAAAAACTATACTTGAAGGTGATATTGTATCAAATCAAGATATTAATAAAAAAGATATTTTTTATTATTTTAAAGATTTCTTAAAAAATTACTCTATTATTTTAAACAATGTTACAAATAATATATTATAATAAAAATTATTATAGTAATAAAACCTACGAATATATATTCATAGGTTTTATTACATATATTTTATCTACTTTCTTGGTCTTTCTCTCCTGTGATATGTTGATTGTCTTTAGAATCGCTTTTTTGTTCTGTTGTGTTGTTTTGAAAAATTCCATTAACACTAACTCCATCTATAAATGATTTTCTCTTGTTAAAATCATCCTTTCTGTTTGCTTCATTTTCTCTAAACTCTGCAAATGTCTTTATATATTCTTTATATGCTCTATAAAAGCTTTTCCTCATTTGCATATATATAGGATTTTTTAGTAGTGCCTTATCTAACTTTTTCCCTGCAATATTTCTCTCATCTATACTTTGTGAATTATATCCTCTTGACATTTCAGTAACTAATCTTCCAAACTCATTGATGAAAGATTTATCACCTGTTTTAGCATTTATAAATTGATCATACTTAATTAAATCCAAATATTCTCCTATTCCGTCTCTGACAACCCTGGCATAAAGTTCATCTCCAACTATTTTTTCATATGTTGTTATTTCACTTTCACCTATATGAATTTTGCCAATTCCAAATTGATCAATTCCTATATCAAATGTTCTTTGATGTCCTTCTGGATTAGCAAAAGATATAGTGTAATTAGTATTCCATCTTTGCAAATTGCTATTATTTACTATTTCATCCCTAAAGAAATCATATACCGGTGTTCTTATATCTGAATTAAATTCTCCTTCTTGTCTATCATCATCTCCTGCAACCATCTGTGCTATTCTACTAATTTCAGATTCTTCACTTTTTCTTGAGAAAATTTCTTTTATTCTACTTAATAATGAAGATTTTTGCTTATCAACAGGAAGGTTCTCATGTTGGTTAGTTCTTACTCTATCTTCTAAATAATCAATCATTTCAGATTCTAGACCTAATATACCTTCATAATTTTCATTATTGATTTCTTGCAATGCATCCATTGCTTTTTTTGAAAAATATTCATGTTTTTCTGAATCTATCGATTGCAATTTCCAATTTGTTCAATTAATTTTTGTGCATATTTTTTACTTACTTCTTTATCCATATTCTCCCCCTCCTTTTAAATTGGTAGTGCGAAAACTTTATAAGCTTCCAACTACTTTTTTGTTTATTTTTAGGTCTTTTTTGACCTTTTTGTTTTTTACCTCTATT
>CALXFI010000040.1 GCA_944387535.1 uncultured Clostridia bacterium
ATCAACTACCTCCATTTTTTATTTATTCTATAACGGAGGTAATGGATATTCAATACGTATTTATATCAACCGCTTACGTTTTCAACAACAAAAAAAAGAAAACACCTTTAAAAGTGTTCTCTTTCATTTTGTATATTTAAAAGCTTGTACTAGTCTTTGCTAGCAATATAGCAAGCTAAATCTACTAATTTGTTTGAATATCCCCATTCGTTGTCATACCATGCAACTAATTTAACAAATGTATCTGTTAGCATGATTCCAGCTTTTGCATCAAAGATTGATGTATGAGGATCACTAATGAAGTCTGATGATACAACATCTTCATCTGTGTATTCTACTATTCCTTTTAATTCTCCTTCTGATGCTTTCTTAACAGCTGCACATATCTCTTCATATGTTGCTGGTTTAGCTAAATTACATGTTAAGTCAACTACTGAAACATCAACTGTAGGTACTCTTAGAGACATACCTGTTAATTTTCCATTTAATTCTGGAATAACTTTTCCAACTGCTTTTGCAGCTCCTGTTGAAGATGGGATAATATTAGCTGCTGCAGCTCTACCACCTCTCCAATCTTTCTTTGAAGCTCCATCAACTGTTTTTTGTGTTGCAGTTGTTGAGTGAACTGTTGTCATTAAACCTTCTGTAATTCCAAAATTATCATTAATTATTTTAGCAAGTGGTGCTAAACAGTTTGTTGTACAAGATGCATTTGAAACAATTTTCATGCTTGGATCATATGTTTCATTGTTAACACCCATAACAAACATTGGAGCATCTTTTGATGGTGCACTAATTATTACTTTTTTAGCTCCTGCGTCTAAGTGAGCTTGTGCTTTTTCCATTGTTGTAAATACTCCTGAGCATTCTAATACGTAATCTACTCCAATTTCTCCCCATGGTACATTATGTGGGTCCATTTCGTTATATACTTTTATTTCATTTCCATTTACTACTAAATTTCCATCTTTTGCTTCTATTGTTCCATTAAATCTTCCATGAACTGTATCATATTTTGTCATGTAAGCCATATAATCTGCTGCGATAAATGGATCATTTACTGCTACTACTTCTACTCCTTCTTTTGCAAGTGCTGCTTGGAATGATAACTTTCCGATTCTTCCAAATCCGTTAATTCCTATTTTAACTGACATAATAAATTCCTCCTTATAAAAATTATTTTATTACCTCTATTTAGGCATTTATTATTGTATACCAAAATATACCATATTGCAAGTACTATTTTAAAAGTTTTTTATAAAGTTATAGGCAAAGAAGAAGGAGCCCCTTACAGGACTCCTTCTTCTAACCAGACACAATTGTATCTAGATTTCGCCAGTTTTAGCAGTTAATCTGTACCTCCCAGCACTTGTCTTTGAGATCTACGTTCATTACCATAAAGCCTTTATTATCATAATCAAGGCAGATGATTGAACTTAGCTTAACAACATAGGGCATTATGATTTTAAGATTTTCTTTCAACTTCTCCTCGTTTTTTTCATCACACTCAATTGTAATAAAATCCGTACTACATGCTTCTTGGCAAATCTTAATCATTTGCTCAAGATCTGCAAGTTCTGGAACAAAAATGTTCCAGTCTCTCGGCTTTCCAGAAGAAAAGTCGATAGAAAAAATCCTTGAGAATCTTACCTCATCATCGTCTGCAAAGCACCACTTCCAAGAATTCAGGTCTTCATCTACGTGTAAAAGCTTTAACCTCATTTTCTGTCCTTTCTACTATTGCCAATGCTGGGTACTGGCTAATAACTGTACCTACTATATATAATAACACAAAAATCACATTTTTTCAAATTATGTAGACTTTTTCATAGTAATAAGAAAAAGTAGTAAATTTATAATACAATATTTACAAGTAATTTTTTAGATTAGCCATTTTTACGTAGAGAAATTAAGGGTAGTAAAAATGTTGGTAAGCGAAGCTTAAATCTAAAAAATTACTTCAAATCCCTGTTTTATTTAAGATGTGTCCCAAACGCGAAATTTTATGCGCAATGGAAACGTCCCCAACGCGAAATTATTTATACAATTTCTCTAAAACAATCAAGAACATAGCATGAGACCAACCAAGACCTATTACCCAGTTAGGTTTTAAAGTAGAATTATCCACTTGCTCACCTAAAAAGTAATGCTTACCACAAGTTTTTACAACAAAGTCAAAAGTCTCTTTAGCTTTTTTCTTCTCTCCTGTTTCTAAATAGTAAAGAGTCATCCAAAGATTAGCAATAGGCCAAGGATTACCGTTCATATAATGGTCACCTTCAAACCTTTGATATCCTCCAGTATAAGTACGTAAGTGTAAATTAATACTCTCAACAGTATTTTTAACTTTATTTTCTTTAGGCTTAAACACATTAAAAGGATAAACTGCACCTAATATGCTAATATCCATTTTCTTATCTTCAGGATTTCTAACATATGATTTCTTTTGTTCATCATAAAGATTTTCATTAATGTAATTTTTAATACCCCTTTGAATTTTTTCAATTTCTCTTTCATTTCTTTGTATCTTTTCTTCCTTAAGTCTGTTATTTTCAAACTCAGAAACATTTTTACCAAGAGCTCTGTAAATACCAAGCATGCTATCAAATGCTGCATAGATACTTGCTAAAGAATACAAATGAATTCCTTCACACATCTCCCATAAATCATAACTTACATGAAATTTGTGTTCTTTTCCAGTTCTCTTCTTTGTATCTTCTTCTATCTCATCTTTAACAACATCTCTTTTTGCTTCATCTATACCGTCAACACCAATCCAGTCTTTAATATATTTCTTCAAAAAGTCTATTGCTCTTTCACACATATGAAGATTATCTTTTAAGAATTTTTCTGATTTTGTAACCTTATAATGTTCATAAACACCATAAACTACACTTGCTGTTTCATCCACTTGATAACCCCAACAAGGAGCAAGCTTTCCATCTGTGAAAAATCTTTGTTCCCACATACCATTTTTACTTTGTGTTTTTTTACAAAATACTTTATAGAATTTTTCTGTTTCTTTTTCCATATTTACAATATCCATAGCTCGAGTTACAAACACTGCATCTCTTGGCCAACAATAAGCATATCTTCCACATTTTGTAAAATCTTCATCTATTTCAGGAGATGCAATTATTCCTCCAGTTTCTGGATTTGTAAGTAAAGGAAATAATAAAATACTTCTTTTATATATTTCAAAAATTCTTTCTTCATAACTATTTTGTGGTTCTTTTAAATTTAAGCCATTATGAGCTTTTAAATATTTTCTCCAATAAGCCTTTGTAGATGTATATTCTTTATTCAAATCTATTTTTGTAATTCTGTCTATTTCATCTTCCATTTGGGATACATTTCTATTTTCGTGGACTAAAATACAAACTTCCAAAACTTTCTTTTCTTGTGGTGAAATCACTCCTAAATCATAACAAATACTACTGTCTTTTGACATCCCAATATAATCTTTATCATATATTTCACCAGTTTTAATAGTATCATAACTTCCATTTATTTGATGTTTAGATATTTTAGCCCCTTTTGCAAATGTAGACACTGCAAAATCATGTGCATATTGTATCATTCCATTATCTATAACCTTACAAGATACATGGTTATTTTTATCAGATAATAACTCTGAATGAATATAAAATTTAGTATCTAAATCAATACTACCTTCATTTAAAAATGCATATCTTTTAACTAAGACATTTTCTTTTAATAACATAAAATCAGTTTGAACAACTGTTAAATTGAAATAAGTATTTGTTACCTCTGTATTTAATACATTAGTATCTGTATCATAATATTGTTTATAAATATTATTAATATCGTCATGTAAATAAATCAAATCAGATTGATTTAGCTTTACTCCTGTACGGAAAAAGTTTATATATTGTCTATTATCTTTACTTGGAAAGTATAATCTTTGTAATTCTCCTTTTCCTGTAAAAGTTGCTATCATATTCTTATTTCCTACTATGGCTTCATTTAAATATTTATCACTCATCTGCTTCTTCTCCTTAAATTTATCCTTCTATTACATTTAATATTTGTTTTTCTAAGTCTTTTATCTTTTCGTTTATTCTAAAGATATCTTCATCTCTTAAGTTATCATCATCAACATCTTTTCTTACATATTCATCCATGTCTTTGATTTCACTCTTTAATTTTTCTAGCCTATCTAATACTTCTCTCTTCATTGTCTTTGGAACTTTTCTTTCAATCTTATGAGTCATTTGAACTTCATCTTTAACATCATAAGTTTCTCCAAAATCTGGTACAATTACTGGTATATTTGTTTCTTGTTCTATTTTATCTCTTAATACCTCTTGTGATTCTGGTTCACCATGAACTAAGAATATATTTTTAGGTTTTTTAATAAATGAATAAATAAAATTCATTAAGCCTTCTTGGTCAGCATGTCCAGAATAACCTTCTATATATTCTATCCTTGCATTTACTGCAAATTCTTCTCCAAATATTTTTACAGTTTTAGCTCCATTTACTATTTGGTAACCTAAAGTTCCTGGTGCTTGGTAACCAACAAAAAGTATAGTTGATTTTGGATTCCAAATATTATGTTTTAAATGATGCTTAATTCTTCCTACATCACACATTCCGCTCGCTGATATTATTATACTTGGTTTGTCATTTTCATTTAATGCTTTTGACTCATCTGCTGTTCTTGTAAAATGTAATCCTGGAAATTCTAGTGGATTGTCTCCCCTCATAATTTCTGCTCTTACTTCTGGCTCAAAAAGATTTGTATTTTCTCTAAACACTTCTGTTGCAGATATTGCGAGTGGGCTATCTACATACACGTCTGCCCTCATTAATGTTTTATATTTTCTTCTAAATTCTTCATCATCTTTTTCATCTTTTAATTTATTAATTTCATAAAGTATTTCTTGTGTTCTTCCTACTGCAAATGATGGAATTACAACTGTTCCTCCATTATCTAATGTTTCTGATACTACATTTAAAAATATTTCTGCCTTTTCATCATTTCTTAAATGCAATCTACTTCCATAAGTTGATTCCATTACCAAATAATCTGCATCTTCTATCATTGTTGGTGCATCTAAAAGTGGTATATCATTATTTCCTAAGTCACCAGTAAAAACTGTTTTTTCTTCTTTTCCATTTTCATTTACCCAAAGTTCTATAATACTTGAACCTAACATATGTCCTGCATCATTAAAACGTACATGAATTTCGGGTGTTATTTCAATAATCTCATCATATTGTACTGGTTCAAATATCTCCAAACATCTTGCTGCTTCTTCTGCTGTATACATTGGTTCAACTTCTGGCAAACCTTTTCTTATTCTCTTTTTATTTTTCCATGATGTCTCCATTTCTTGAATATGTCCGCTATCTGGTAACATCAAAGCACACAAATCACATGTTGCTTTATGAGCATATACTTTATTTCTATATCCTTCTTTATATAATTTAGGAATTCTTCCTGAGTGGTCAATATGTGCATGAGTTAGTAGCATAAAATCTATTGATTTTGGGTCAAACTCAAATTCTTCCTCATTTCTTTCTTCTAATTCTGACTTGCCTTGCCACATTCCACAGTCTACTAAAAATTTCTTTCCAGCAGCTTCCACCAAATAGTTTGAACCTGTGACTGTTTTTGTCGCTCCTAAAAAAGTTATCTTCATAAATAAATCCTCCTTTTAATAAAATGCCTTTACCTTTTTATTAAATCTAATTGCCAAATCTTTTTTATCCACATTTTCGCTATTTGGCATCTCTCTTTTTTCTCCAACACCATTTCCATCAAATACTTGTATAAAATAATTATCTTTTCCTTTTTCTTTTATCAATTTAACTTCTATATCTTCTATGTTTATATTTCTATTTTGGAATATAATTTTTAATAACTCATAATTTACATCTTCTTGTTTAGAAAATCTTTCAATTACTTTTAATTTATATGCTTTTTCTAATACTTTCTTTGTTTCTGCTTCCACTTCTTTTTGTAAGTCTTTTTCTTCATATACAGCGTTTTCATAGCTATATGGTAACATCATATAATATCTATATTCATAAATTAGTTTTAACATATCTTGTTTTGAATCACATTTTTGTACTTTCTTATCAAAGCATTTTAAAAACAATTTTTGTATTTTTAATTTTAATTTATCTATTTTACTTTCTATATCTTCTTTATCAACTAAAGATAGATACTTGTATTTCTCTTCTAATTCTTTTTTATATGCGACATATTTTTGTGGGTTTAATAATTTATTTAACTTTTCTAATTTTTGTAATTTTTCTTCTCTTTCATTTATCATCATCTTGCTAAGAACTCTCATACTAAATATTTTCTCTTCTAATGGCAAAGTTTCATTTCTTTTTTCATATTCTTCTTCTAATAAATGCTTATTATTTATTGTTTCATCAATTATTTTTATTTCGTTTGTTGTTTTTCTTTTTTCTTCTGTTATTTTTTCAACAAAAGCCTCATTATCTTGCATTTGTCCTAATTCTTTTTCTACAGCTTGCTTTTGTTTCAACATTTTTCCTTTTGCTTTTTGATCAAATTTGATTTCTAAATATACAGATATTTCTTTTAACAATTCTATTAAATCTCTTGCATCTTTTTTTCCATAAAGCTTTTCCAATCTATTTTGAAATAATTCCATATAGTCCATAATAAATTCTTTATTGTTTATCCATTTATTCATAAAAGTATTTCCTACTAAAAGCAATAAATTTTGATAAATTAAATTATGCGAAATGCTTTCTATTTCTTTAGGAATGGTTGTCCACGAATATCCATTAAAATCTCTTAATGGTTCTACTTGATTTATACAAGCTCCTACATTTATTAAATCTGATAATGTTTTACTTACCACAAAATAATTATCTTTTACTATTTTATTTCTTTTAGAAATTTTAGCTAAACAATATAATACTTTTCTTTCCATGTTATAGCAAATTATTCTTTTTTTCTTTTTTTCTACTAAAAAAGTTCTATCTCCTATAATTTCACTTTCCTTAGAATGTGGTTTTACTAATTTTATTTCATCACAATCATTTTCTATCACATTGATTATATTTTCTATTAATTCTTCTTTGCTTACAACATCTTGTTTTACTTGTTTATAATCTTTATATGATGTTTCCAATTTATACAAAATGCTTAGGAGAATACTTTTTACATTTTCTGCAAACGGTTTCTTCTCTAGTACTCTTTCTAATTCATTATTGTAATCTTTTTTTACAATTTTATCTAATAACTTTTCATTTTTCTTTTGCAAATTTCTTCTCCTTTCCTGAGACAAATTTGGGACGGTGAATTTTTATCTCATTTTTTCAATTCCTGTATTTTAATAATTTCTACTTTTGTATAATTTTAATTTATTTTCTAATAATTCATTTGCACAATCATTTATCCTAATGTATTCTTTTGCTACCCTTTCTAAGCTTTTTTTATCTATATCTTTTGCAAATAAATTTGAATTTTCTTTTTCATATATAACTATATCATTATTTTTTGCAAGTGACAATAAAAAAGTTTCTTCATCATAAATTATATATTGTTCTTTTGATATATCTTCTATCTTCTCATGTTTTTTTAAATCTTTTATAGGAATTTTTCTAAAACAAGAATTCATAACTGTTTTTATTCTTATTCTTTTATATTTTTCATCATCACTTAAGTTATAATAATCATCTCCCAAATATTTCCTTACTACTTCTTCTATATTTGAAAAGCAATATTTTTTATTTTCTTCAACTATTATAATATTTTCCATATTATTTTTGCCCTTTCTATCTTTGGTCTTCTTCTGGTTCTTCAATATCTTCATGTACTTTTCCAAAATCTACCTTTCCAAATTGCAAGGAGTCCATGTTATGTTCTTGTCTATCTAATTTTTTATTTGAATTATATCTTTCTTGATATACTTTTCTTTCTTCTTCATCAAATAATATTTGCATTAATATTTCCATTTTTTCATTTAATGTTTTATTATCTTTTAACATTTCTTTTAATGCATATTTTCTTTTCTCTTCGTCTGTTAATTCTTCCCCTGAATTTATTTTTTCTACTATTTCTCCTAAGTCATTTGCAACTTCTACTGTTCTTCCATATAAACGTATATTTTCTAACCAGGTATTAGCATCTACTGTTCCATTAGATAATCTAAATTCTATTGTATTTCTTTTATTATTTACATTCATTAAATTAAGACTTGCATTTCTATCATATCGTACTTTTTTTGCATCTTCTATAAATGTATCTGGATTTGCAGTTCTTCCTAAACTTTTTTCAAAGTTTTTAGATATTGGACCTGCATACCTCCAAACAAGTCGTCTTGGTAATTCTCCTGGCTTATTTGAAATTAAATAATATATTTCTTCTGCATTTCCCCATAATTCTATTAATTGTCTAAATCCTTCCTCTGTCTTTATATAATTTGCTCCTATATGGACATGTCCACCACATGTTTCATTTGCTTCCATGCCCATTTTTTGTAGAATTTCATTAATTTTGTAAATTTGGTTTATATTTTCTTTAGTATCACTCATAACTGGTGACACCATTTCTATTCCACCATTTCCGATTGAATCATCAGTCTCACGCTTCCATTCTCCAATTTTTCTTGGAGCTAATAATCTGTACTTACCGACTGACTCTATTTCTATTCCAAATGTCATTTCTTTTGGAAGATTTATGTGACTATACTTACAATTTTTATTTTCTTCTCCTCTTTCAAGCCCTGCAATTGTTTGATATACATCACCTAAATTTGCATCAATGTTCTTTATTACATAATCTTTTTTTGCATTATCATTTAATGTTTTAATTACATCTAATTTAAACTCCAAACTATTTAAATATCTTAATGACTTTATCTTTTTGTCATCAACTTGCATATTTTTGATAATTTCACTTCTGTCTCTTTCACTTTCAATTTTATTTAATACATTGATCTTTTTATCATCATCTTGAATACTATTAATTATACGATATTTAACAAATTCATCCATTCTGTCATTTAATATACTAATTTTCTTATCATCACTTTGTATACTTTCAATTATATCTATTTTATTTGTTCTTGCTCTAACCTTTTTTAATAATTTAATTTTTTTATTATCATCTTTTAAGCTTTTAATAATAGATGTTCTATCTATTTCGTCTGAAATCTTTTTTAAAAATTTTATCTTTTTATCATCATTTTGTAGACTTTTTATAATACGTGCTTTATTGTTTTTAGCTTTAATTTGTTTTTTTAATAGTTTTATTTTTGTTTCATCATCTCTAATACTTGCAATAATGATTGCTTTAGATATCTCTACTGAAAATTCTTTTAACAGTTCAATTTTTTTATCATCATTTTGCAAGCTTCTAACAATTTTTTCTTTAAGATTTTCACTTGTTATATCTTGTAATAGTTTAATTTTCTTTTTATCACTTTGTAAGCTTACTATAATATCTACTCTATCTTTCTGACTTTCAATATTATCTAATAGTCTAATTTTTTTATCGTCGCTTTCCAAACTCTTGATAAGCTCTATCTTAAAAAATTCGTCTTCACTTTCATTTATTAGATTTATTTTTTCATCATCATCATATTTAAAACTTTGTATTATTGCTTTTTGTTCAATTCTCCTTAAAGAACTTAGTGCTTTTAGTTTTTGACTATCTTCTAATAAGCTGACTTTTATAAATTTTGGTAGTTGCTCTAAAAAATATTTTCTATCTTCTTTTCCTACTTGTTCTAATATATCTAAAGTAATTTTAGTAACATTATTTATAAAATATTTATATTTATTGTTATCTAATTTATTACGATTTTTGACTTCTTTTTTTCCTAATACTAAATAAACTTTATTTAATAATTCAATATCATCGTAATCATAATATGATAACATTTTCTTAAAATAAAATATAACCTTATCTAAAACTGCTCTGTCCATCATTTTCTCCATTCTTATAAGTTATAATTATTTTTTGTTTTAATTTGCCTGTTCTGTTTTTCCCATTTTTAATTCATTTAGTTTTTCTAAAGACATTAATACTTCTCTTGGCTTACTTCCTTGATATCCTGATATTACTCCTCTTTCTTCCATTTGATCAATTATTCTTCCAGCACGAGCATATCCTACTTTAAATTTTCTTTGTATAAATGATGTTGATGCTTGTCCTGTTTCTACAACTGTTTGAATTGCATCCATTAAAAATGGATCTGTATCATCATCATCAGTTTCTGCTATTTCTTTATCTGTTTTGTTATTATTTTCAATACTTTCTAATATATCTTCACTATATGTTGCTGTTCCATTTGATTTAATAAAGCTTACAATTTTTTCTACTTCATCATCTGAAACAAATGCTCCTTGTATTCTAGATGGCTTTGGTGCACCTGTTGGGAAGAATAACATATCTCCTTTTCCAAGTAGTTTTTCTGCTCCTACAGTATCTAAAATTGTTCTTGAGTCTACTTGTGATGATACTGCAAATGCTATTCTAGATGGTACATTTGCTTTTATTAATCCTGTAATTACATCTACAGATGGTCTTTGTGTTGCAATTACTAAATGCATTCCTGCTGCTCTTGCTTTTTGTGCTAACCTACATATTGCATCTTCTACATCATTTTTAGCAACCATCATAAGGTCAGCAAGCTCGTCTATAATAATTACTATTTGTGGCAATTTTGCAAATTCATTTTCTTTTTCTATTGCTTTATTATATCCTTTTAAGTCACGAACTCCTTTTGAAGCAAACTTATTATATCTATCATCCATTTCTTGAACTGCCCAGGCAAGGGCTCCTGCTGCTTTCTTAGGGTCTGTTACAACTGGTATTAATAAATGTGGTATTCCATTATATACAGATAGTTCTACTACTTTTGGGTCTACCATTACAAATTTTACTTCTGAAGGCTTAGCATTATAAATTATACTTGCTATTATTGTATTAATACATACACTTTTTCCTGAACCTGTTGATCCTGCAATTAATACATGTGGCATTTTAGCAATATCTGCTAGCTGTACATTTCCTGCTACATCTTTTCCAAGACCTATTGTTAATTTTGATTTATTTTCTTTAAATTCTTTGCTATCTAATATTTCTCTTAAATGTACTACTTCTTTTTCTTTGTTTGGTACTTCTATTCCCACTGCTTGTTTTCCAGGTATTGGTGCTTCTATTCTTATTGTTTCTGCTGCTAAATTTAAAGCTATATCATCTGCTAAATTTGCTATTTTACTTACTCTTACTCCTTCTGCAGGTTTAAGTTCATAACGAGTAATTGCAGGTCCTACTGATACATTTTCTACTTTTGCAGATACACCAAAACTATAAAGTGTCTTCTGTAATCTTGTTGCAGTATCTGTTAAAGCCTTTGCTCCACCTTTTAGAGTCTTTTTACCTGGCTTACTTAAAAGTTCTATTGGTGGATATTCATAATGTTCGTCTTCTACTACAACACTATGTTCTAATTGTAATACTGCCTTTTTCTTATCTTCTTTTTGTTCTTCCACTTCTTTAAATAAATTACTATCTATTACATCTGGCTGCATTTCTTCTTGTATTTTCTTTGCTCTTTTACTTTCTTTTGTTAATGGCTCTAAATCATCATTTGAATGGTCATATTTCTTTAAACCTGCTTTTTCATCTGCTCCATCCACAATTCTTCCACCAAAGTTGATTTTTATTTGATTATCCATTGGATCTTGCTTTTCTTGTTTTTCTAATTTTGCAAGTTCCATTTTTGCCTTTCTTTCTTCTCTTAGCCTTTTTCTTCTTTGGCTTGGTGTTTCTTTTTCTTCTTCTTTTTCTCGTTCTTTAGCAAGTTCTTCTTTTCTTTCAAATCTTTCTTCACGTTTTTCTTCTAATCTATCCATAAACAAGTTTATCATATCTGATAAATTTATCCCAAATGCAAATACTAGTAATATTACAGCTATTCCTATACAGAAAATAACCGCACCAACATTGCCCAATAGTTTTGCAAGTACAACGCCACCTACAGCACCAATTGCACCTCCACCTTTTCCTTGTGATCCATAATAATACGCATCTTTTACTACTTCTGATATTTCTTTTGAGGAATCTAATTCTCCTGATGATATTTGGAATACACTAAATACAATACTAAGTGCTACAATTGCTATTCCATATTGCAATAATTTTGAAGTTATTTCTTCTCTTCCATCAGACGCAAGTTTTATTGCAATAGCCAAACCTCCAATTGGTAATACATATTGCATAATTCCCATTATTCCACCTAATATTTCATTTAATTTTACTCCTATTGTTCCTGATTTTGTATATATTAAAACAGCTAAAAGTATACTAAGTACTATTAGTGTAATTACTGCTATATCTAATCTAGAAGCTGTTTTTTTTCTTTTTTTATATCTTCTTTTTTTAGCCATTTCTACCATCCTTCCAAATTTATTTTTCTAGTCCTTAAAAAGTCAGATTTTAAATAACTTCCAAATCTGACTTTTGTGTATTATTTTAATTCTTTTCTACTATTTTGAATTGTCTTTATTGTGTCTTCTAATGATATTTGCATAAGATTTAAAGCTTCTGTCATATTAGTTCCTAGTTTGTTTAATGTTTCATTTAATACATCTTCTGTGTTTGCAAGAAGACTATCTGCATATTCTTTAGTTCCTTTTGAAATTTCTCTTGACATTTCATTTGCTGTTTCTATTATTTCTGTTTTTTGGTCATATGCTTTTCTTGTTATCTCATGCTCATCTACCATTGCAATTATTCTATTTTCTGCTTCTTTTACTATTCCGTCAGCTTCTTTTTGGGCTTCTACTAATATTCTTTGTCTTTCTTCTTTTACCCATTTTGCTTGCTTTAATTCATCTGGAAGCTTTAATCTTATTTCTTTTATTATATCTAGCATTTCTTCTTTATCAACTATTCCTTTTGAAGTAAAAGGTAGTCGTTTGCTATTTTCTAATAACTCCTCTAAAGTTTCCAATAATGTAAAAATTTCCATGGTTTTACCCCTTTCCTAAATCTTATTTTTTCTTTATAAAAATAAGATGTACGCGACCATATTTTCTTTTATTTGTGATTTTAACTTCTAACTCATCTATTTGTTTTATTACTCTTTCTTCTTCATCTGTTTCTATTATTACTAAACTTTCACTATTTAATAAATTCAAATCAAGTAATTTTTTTACAGATTCATATGCTAAATCTGTTTTATAAGGCGGGTCTATATATACAATATCTATTTTTTCATCTAGCTTTTCTAACATTTTTTCATATGGCATTTCATACAAAATAACATCCAAATGTGTCTTTTCTATGTTCTTTTTTATTACTCCTATTGCATTTCTATTCTTCTCACAAAGAATAGTTTTTCTTGCTCCTCTACTTGCTGCTTCTAACCCTATTGCTCCACTTCCTGAGAACATGTCTAAAAAAATGCTACCATTTACTTCATTTTGTATTATATTAAACAATGCTTCTTTTACTCTGTCTAGTGTTGGGCGAGTTACTTCGCCTTCTAATGTATATAATTTTGTTCCTCTTGCTTTTCCACTTATTATTCTCATATTTTAACCTTTAACCCTTTTATGATGATACTATTTTATTCTTTTTTTTGTCAATGGTCAATACAATTAATACAAATGTAACATATATTTAACACTTCTGTAATATTTTCCTAAAAAAGGCAAAAAATAGCAAGTAAAACTTACTATTTTCTACGTATTTTCAATGTTTCTCCTTTCCAAATTATATCAAGTATAACGATTAATTGCAATACTTATTGATAAATTTTTATATGTTTATTCTAGAATTAATAAAAATAAGACCTATAAATTATTATTAAAAAATAATAAGATAGCCCCATATTTACTTATTAATTTTTATTATTTTTTCTTTTTCCTTTTTTGAAATTTTTTCGACTCAAATATTTGATTTTAAATAATACACCTTTGTATGCAAGGCTTATTTGAATTAATTTTGAATATGCATTATATATATCATATTTCACATAATTTGTAAACACTTTGTATTATTTTTATATTTCTTAAAAAAACGCAAAAATGAGACAAATAAGTTTCGTCCCCATTTGTCTCATGCATTGTCTTCTTTATTAATATCTTTTAATAGCTCTAATTGAGAAATTAAAAGTGATTCCATTTTTGCTTTATAGATATCGAACTGTTTTTTTACGTCTTCTACCTCTTTTGTTTTTGCAACTAATTCATTGTTTAAATCATCTACTTTCTTTTGAGCATTTGATTTAGCTTCATTTATTATTTGTTCTGCTTGTTGCTGAGCGACTTTTTTGATATCTTCTGCTGTGCTTTGCGCCATTACTAAAGTATTGTTCAATGTTGATTCAATACTTTTATAATGTTCTAAGCTTTTATTTAATTCTTCTACTTTTGATCTTAATTCTGAATTTTCTTTATAATTCTTAGAATAATCAGCAGTTAGTTCGTCTAAAAAGTCGTCGACTTCTTCTACACTATATCCATTCATCATTTGTTTTGAAAATCTTTTATTTTCTATATCTAATGGTGTAATCATTGTTTTCCTCCCTTATGGATACCTATTAATTTATTCCATTATTTTTAAGCCATGAAACTGATAATTTGTTTTTCATTTCTTCTCTTGCCATTTCATTTGTAATTTCATAGTTTGATGGTGCAACTAAGAATAT
>CALXFI010000041.1 GCA_944387535.1 uncultured Clostridia bacterium
ATGAATTAATATAATTATTATATAAAGGTTTATAGGTAAATCCTTGTTTAAAAACCTAAATATATTATACAAGGAGATAATATGAATACTAACGAGTTAATTGTTTTCTTGGTAACATTAGTAATAGTGTTAGCATTTGGAAACAAAGACAAATCTTAGGTACTTTGGTACATAAGTAAAGACTAGGTGGCTAGACCTAGTCTTTTTTGTTCATTTTTATATGAATACTAACGATTATATTAATACTTTCAAAGTATTAATATTGAATAGAGAGTAGATTTTAAATCTATATCTTATTCATGTATATATATTACTATAAAATCTTGTATATGTCAAATAATTTTCCAAATAATGGTTTATTTTTCTGGCTTTTTGTAGTAAAATAATATAGGAGAAATTTTAATTAAAATTTCTTTATCAAATTTATACCTTTAGGAGGTATCACTATGAAAAAATTCAAAGTTGCCATTGTTGGCGCAACAGGACTTGTTGGTAGGTCCTTTATAAAAGTTTTAGAAGAAAAAAATTTACCAATTGAAAGCTATAGCTTATTTGCAAGCAAAAGATCAGCTGGAAGTAAGCTTACACTTTTAGGAAAAGAATATGAAGTTCAAGAATTAACTGAGCATTCTTTTGATTCTGGCTTTGATTATGCACTATTTTCAGCAGGTGGAGACGTTTCTAAAAAATATGCTCCTATAGCTGCTAAAAAAGGTTGCATTGTAATTGACAACAGTAGTTATTTTCGTATGTTCCCTGATGTACCTTTAGTAGTTCCAGAAGTCAATTTCGATGATGTTTGGAATAATCATGGAATTATCGCTAACCCAAACTGTTCTACTATTCAAGCAATGTTACCACTTAAAGCTTTAGATGACAAATATGGAATTAAAAGAGTAGTTTATTCTACTTACCAAGCAGTTTCTGGTGCTGGTAAAAATGCTTTAGATGATTTAGCAAATACAGATAACAGTAAACCATTAAAGAAATTTCCTCATCCTATATTTAATAATTGCTTACCACATATTGACTCTTTCTTAGATAATGGATATACAAAAGAGGAAATGAAAATGATAAATGAAACAAGAAAAATATTACATCACCCAGATTTAAGAGTTACTGCAACTACAGTTAGAGTTCCTGTTTCAAATTCTCATTCTGAATCTATTAATGTAGAACTTGAAAAAGATTTTGAAATGGATGATTTAGTTAAAACTTTAAAAAGCTATCCTAACATAATTGTTGTGGATAATCCGGAAAAAAATGAATATCCTATGCCAATAGATGCAACAGGGCACGATGAAGTTTTTGTCGGAAGAATTCGTCGTGACGAAAGTGTAAAATCTGGCGTAAACCTTTGGGTTGTTGCAGATAACATTAGAAAAGGGGCAGCTAGCAATGCAGTTCAAATACTAGAAAAATTAATAAAAGAACAAGCATAAAACAAATGACTAGGACATTTAATCCTAGTCATTATATTTTATTTAACAACATCATTCATATCATATAAACCTTTAGATTGCTTAACAATAAACTCTGCTGCTTTTAATGCTCCTTCTGCAAAAACTTGTCTTGAATAAGCTTTATGAGTTATTTCTAATTCTTCATTGTCTCCAAAAAACTTAACAGTATGTTCTCCGACAATGTTTCCACCTCTTATAGAAGAAAAACCAATCTCATTTTTCTTTCTTGCTTCTCTTTTTTGCATTCTATCAAATGTATAAGTTTTCTTTTCTTTTAATACATCATTAATAGCATTAGCTAAGAGAATTGCTGTTCCACTTGGTGCATCTATTTTTCTATTATGATGTGTTTCTACTATTTCTATATCCGTATTCGTTAAAACTTTAGCAACCTCTTGTACGATTTTTGCCATTAAGTTTATATCTAAAGACATATTAGAACTTCTAAATATAGGAATTTCTTTTGAAAATTCTTCTATTTGTTCAATTTCATCTTTTGTAAATCCAGTAGTTGCAATTACTATTGGAACTTTATTATTTACTGCATATTTTAATATCTTAAAAGTTGCAACTGGTACTGAAAAATCTATTATAACATCTACTTTTTCTTTGATATCTTCTATATTAGAATAAATAGGAAATCCTTTATCTGTATTTTCCACTCTATCTACTCCTGCAACAACATGAAAGCCTTCTTGAGAATTTATAACATTTAAAAGTTCATTTCCCATTTTTCCATCTGCACCATTTATTAATACGTTCATCTTTTTTCTCCTTGTTTCAATTTTTATTATATCAAATTATGTTTTTTCATAACTTCTTTCATATTTTCTTTGTTTTTATCTGATAACTCTATTAATGGTAATCTTGGTTTTCCAAAATTATATCCCATTAAATTTAAAGCATATTTTACAGGGATTGGGTTAACTTCTGAAAATAATGCATCTATTAAATCAATTACTTCTAGTTGCATCTTACAAGCCTCTTCTACTTCGCCATTAAAATATTTATAAGTCATATCATGTGTATATTTTGGCATAACATTTGAAAGTACTGATATAACTCCTTTTCCTCCTAATGAAAGAACTGGGATAATTTGGTCATCATTTCCTGAATATATATCTAAATTATCTCCACATAAAGCTGCTATTTTTGCTACTTGTGATATATTTCCACTAGCCTCCTTAATTGCTACTATATTATTTATTTTAGATAATTCCAAACAAGTTTCAGGCAAAATATTTACACCTGTTCTACTAGCTACACTATACATTATAATAGGTAAGCTTACAGCACTTGCTATAGCTTTATAATGTTCGACTAAACCTTTTTGTGTTGTTTTATTATAATAAGGTGTTACAACTAAGATAGCATCAGCGCCTACTTCTTCTGCATATTTTGACATCTCAATTGCTGATTTTGTATTGTTACTTCCTGTACCAGCAATAACTTTCGCCCTTTTTGCAATTTTATCAATTGCAAACTTAATTGTATCCTTTCTTTCCTTTTCAGACATTGTAGCTGATTCTCCAGTAGTACCACAAACAATGATTGCATCTACTCCCGCTTTAATTTGGTCTTCCAATAATTTTCCGAACTCCTCAAAATTTACTCCATCTTCTGTAAATGGTGTTGCAATAGCTGTTCCACAACCTTTAAAAATAGTTTTTTTCATAACTACTCCCTCTCCTTCCTTATTAATTTTTTATGTAATAAGTCAATTGTTTCAGAACTAATATCATCTACCACAATTTCTATTTTTGATTGTGTTAGACTTACCTTTATTACCTTTACATTATATTCTTTAAGCAAGTCCATTGTTTTATTTAGTATTACATTATCCTGTATAATGCCATATCCAACAATACTTAATTTTACAAAATCCTCTAATTCAATTTGATATTCTGGAAATTTACTATCCAATAATTTTTGTATTTTATTTAGCTCTGCTTTTTTTATTCTAAATTTAAATGAGTCACTATCTCTTTCAAACCATTCTGCAATTATATTTTGTTTTAATAAACTTTTATAAACTGTGTATCCTTGTTCTGCTGTTACACCTTTCTTATTGTTCATTATAACAGTAATCAAGCCATCATTTTTAACAATACTTTTTACATCTCTCGTTTCTATTCCTTTACAAACTCTAGTTCCACCTTTATCTGTAAAAGTAGATTTTGCTATTATATCGTTTCCAAATTTCTTACCTATTTGTATACATCTATTATGTAATACTTTCGCTCCTGCATCTGCAATTTCTTGCATTTCATCAAAAGATATCTCATCTAATCTCTTAGCCATTGTAACCATATTAGGATCTGCTGAATATATTCCATCTACATCTGAAAAAATATAACATTTATCAGCTTTTAAGGCTGCTTGCAAAGCTACTGCTGTCGTATCTGAACCACCTCTTCCAAGTGTTGTAATATCACCACGCTCATTTATTCCTTGGAATCCTGCTACTATTACAATTTTTCCTTTTTTAAATTCTTCTTCTATTCTATCTGTATAGATTTGTTTAATCTTAGCACTTCCATAAATTAAATTAGTTTCTATTCCAGCTTGCCAACCTGTAAGTGATATTGCTGGATGTCCCATTCTATTTAATAAAATACTAAGTTTTGAAATGGTTACTTGTTCTCCTGTAGATAAAAGCATATCCATTTCCCTATCATTTGGCACAGCTGATAATTCTTGTGCCTCTTTAATTAGTCTATCTGTTGTCTTTCCTTGCGCTGACACTACTACTACTATGTTTTTTGCCTCTTTTTTTAGGCTAATGATTTTTTGTGCAACAACATTTAATTTTATGTTGTCTGCAACTGAACTACCTCCAAATTTTAATACTATTGTGTTCATCTTAGTCACAACCTTTATTACTTTAACAAGCTTTATCTAAGTCTAGATAATGCTTTCTTCGTTTTGTTATTATATTATATATTTCCTATTTTTTCAAGTAATAAGCAAATTAAATTCACCAAACACAACAAAAGTCCTTAAAACATTTTAAGGACCTTTATATTTCTTTTATATCCATGCCAGTTTTTTTTTACCAGAATTTAATTCCTTATAATATTCAGCAATTAGCTCATCTAGTTCTACACTTAATTTATATGTATCACTATAGTCATCGCCTTGCTCAATACTTTTATTTAATTTATCTCTTAATTTACAAATTTCATCATTTAACATCTCTATCTCTCCTTTTTCATTAATTATCTTTCGTACATAAATAAATTACCACATAAAATTTCTCAAGTCAAGTATTTTCAATGGTTTTTGTCAACTTTCGTACGTCAAAAAAAAGCATATTTCGACAAATAAAAACATTAAAAAACGGTATTATTTTTTTTATTTTATAAATACCGTTTTTTAAACAATTTTTCATGTGACTTTTTTTATCCATTTTCCACAATAGTGTCCACTATTTTTTATTTTAAAAAATATTATATCGAAACACAACTATCTTTTTTAGTTCTTTTATATTTATAACATGCTGTTTTTTGACCCCGTCCTAAAAAACAGCATTTAGTAAAAATTATTCATTTTCCACAATAGAAAGTACCATTTTATCTTCTTTAAATACATCTTTTAACACTTGATTTAAATATTCTACATTTATACCTTCTATTTCTTCTAAATAGTCAAAACTATAAATTCCTTTAAAATAATCTGATAAAAACATTCTTGCAATATCTTGTACATCATTATATTCTTTTACATAGCTTCCATATATCATTTTTTTAAGTCTTTCAAAATCATCTTTGTTAATACCATTATTCTTTAATTCTTCTACTCTCTCTTTAAATGCTCTATATACTTCCCTTGGATTGCTAGACATACCAGTAATTAAAACATGCGCATAATTTTTACCAAATTCATAATCTAGACTTGGTTCTCCATATATAATTCCGTCCTTGTATAGTGCTTGATATAGTTTTGAGCTTCTACCAAATATAAGATTTAATAATATTTCCATACTAAGTTGTTTCTTAACAATTTCACTTTTATTTTGACTTTTTTCATTTCTTATATCTTTTATACCAATTGTATAAATAGGATTACTTACCTCTAATTTTTGAACTATTTCTGGTTTTACTATTTCCTCTGGTTCATCTGGATAAATTCTTTTTATCTCCCCACAAGGTTTATTTTCTACTAATCTTTTCTTTACTTCTTCTAAAAGTTCTTCTGGTTTAAAATCTCCTGATATTACCATCGCCATATTAGATGGATGGTAAAATGTATTATAACATTTATATAGAATATCTTTATCAATTTTACTTATTGTCTCTATTGTTCCTGTTATATCTATTTTTATAGGATTTTCATGATACATTGCCTCTAATGTATTTAAATATACTCTCCAATCTGGATAATCATCATACATTCTAATTTCTTGGCCAATAATTCCTTTTTCTTTCTCTACATTTTCATCTGTAAAATATGGATGTTGTACATAATCCATTAACTCATCCATTGCTTCATAGAAATTATCTGTACACTCAAACAAATACGCTGTATGGTCATTTGTTGTATATGCATTTGCATTTACTCCTAATGCTGTTAAAGTATCTAAACTGTTTGTTCCATCTTCTTGTTCAAACAATTTGTGCTCTAGGAAGTGAGCTACTCCATTTGGTACTTCTGTAACCTCTTGTTCTCCTGGAACTATAAATTTATTATCATTTGAGCCATAATTTGTTCCCCAAATCATATATTTCTTTTTCATGCCTGGTTTTGGAATTATCATTACAGTTAATCCATTGGCAAGTTTTTCTATATACAATTTTTCTTTAACCTTTAAGTTTTCTATTATTTGCATTAAATTTTTTCTCCTTTCTTTATTTAATCTTTTAAAAAGTAAATAGTATTTATTTGTACCTTATTTGCAATATCTACAATATTTTCTTTAGTTATATTTTCTATTTTTTTAATATAATCTTCTTCAGATACATTGCTATTAGATAATTCTTGTCCAAAATAATATGTTATTCCAGTATCTTGCTCATCATCTATTGTTTTTATTGCTGCAATTATTCCTTTTTTACTATTTTCTATTTCTTCTTCTGTAAAATTACCTTTTTTCATATCTTCAATTTGTTGTTTTATTACTTCTAATGCTTTTTCATAATTTGATATTTCTATTCCACTATTAATAAATATAATACTTTTAAATCTATAATAACTAGAAGATGCAACATAAGCTAAATGAGCTTTTTCTCTCACATTTTGGAACATTTTTGAATTTGCTGAACCTCCTAAAATACTATTATACATTAGCGTCCAATATTTTTCTTCGTCATTATCAATATTTACATTTAAACCTATTACTAATTTTCCTTGAGATACATCCATTGACTCAGTAACAACATTTTCTTTTATTTCCTTTTTCTCTGGAAGTTTAGGTATTTCAAAATTAGGTTCTCTTTCCTGTAATTTCTTTATATTTTCATTTTGTTCTATAAATTTTTCTATGGTTCCATTTAAGCTTCCTGATAAAAATATATCAATTTTGCAAGAATTTATTAATTCGCTATAATATTTATATAAATCTTTTTCGTTTATTTTATCTAAGTCTTCCTCATATCCAAATTTATATAGTCCATAAGGCTCATCTTTATACATCTCTTCGATGCATCTTTCTAATGAATATCTTGCTTTATTATCTATTTTTCCTTCAATTCTTTGTTTTACATTATTTTTTTCTTGTTCTAAATATTCTTTTTTAAATCCTTCATTTTCTATATATGGATTAAATACTATATCTAATAAACTTTCTATAACTGTTTTTAATATATTTTCATTATGCTCTGGCAAATATTTATCATTTATAGCTTCTATATAAAATTTTAATACTTGATTATCTCCTGTTTTATCAAGTCCACAGTCAAAACTAGCACCATATAACTCTTCCATTTTTTTGCTTATTTCTTCTTGAGTTTTCATTGTTTTGCTTCCTCTTCTTAGAAGCATTGATATTAATGCATTTTTAGTTACATTTTCTCTATTCAATTTTGTGCTCAAAAATATAGCAAATAAATTTGTTTTAAATTTATCAGTATTTAGAGTATGGAATTTTATACCCTTTTTTATTTCTTTTATTTCATGTTCCATTTAGATACCTCCTATTCGTATTTATTATACACCAAATAATTATTTTTTATCTATTTTTTAGAAAAAAATTAGAAGTAAAAGTTTTATTCCCTCTACTTCCAATTTATATATGTATTAATTATATACTAATTAAATCTTCTTTTTCTAGCTGCTTCTGATTTTTTCTTTCTTCTAACGCTAGGTTTTTCGTAATGCTCTCTTTTACGTACTTCTTGAAGTACTCCATTTCTAGCACATTGTCTTTTAAATCTTTTTAAAGCATCTTCTATATTACCATTATTAACTTTTATCTCTGACATTTATATTTCCCCTCCTTCCGGCCCATACAAAAAAGTATGTGGGATAACCCTTATAACGTTATATATTATACCTAAAATAGCATATTTTGTCAATAGCTATAGGTCAAAAAGCACAGTCTTATTTTCTTTTAATGATTTTTTTACATCTATAAGCCTTTGATTGCTTGAACCTTTAAACCTTAATTTGATATCTTTTTTATCTTCTTCAAACTCTCCATCTACTAAAACATCTATATAAGATAAAAGTTCTGGTGTTTCCTTCCATTCTTTATACATTTTCCCCATAATATCTTTTTCAAAAGTATAACCAGAATAACACCAAATATTTTTATCTGGGAATTTTTCAGTTACTTTTCTTAACAATGGCAATAAGCCTTGTTGATTTACATGCTCTAGTGGTTCCCCTCCAAGTAATGTTAGTCCTGCTATATATGGATGATTCATTAAATCTATTATTTTATCTATTTCTTTTTGTGTAAATTCATTTCCATAGTGGAAATCCCAAGCTTCTTCATTAAAACAACCTTTACAATGATGTGTACAGCCACTTACAAATAAAGATATTCTAACTCCTATTCCATTTGCTACATCTGCCTTTTTTATATCTGCATAATACATTTATTTTCCTCTTTTCTTTTAAAATGGTATTAAATCTCTTATAAAGCTATGTGTAAATGGAATAAACCACAAAGCAACTCCAATTACAATAACAATTATAAGAGTCAACACAGCTGCAATCTTATCCTCCTTTTGTAATTTTCTTGGGCCTTCACTTCTATTTCTTTTCTTAAATATTTCTTTTAATAAATCAACCATAGACATAATAGTTCCGACTTTATGTGGTTTTTCTTCTTTTTCTTGCTTTTTATTTGGTGCTTTACTTTGTTCTTTTTGATTATCAAATTTATTATTTTTCTTACTATAATTATTATTTATAGCATTTTCATTATTAAATTTTCTTTCTTTTTCTAATTCTAAATCATATTGTTCCCTTAAAAAGTCACTTGAAAGTACACGATATGCCTCATTTAACTCTCTTGATTTATTTTCAGCATATATTCTTTCTTCCCCATGATATAAATCTGGATGATACTTTTTTATTAATACTCTATATGCTTTTTCTATTATTTCTTTTGAAGCTTTTGGCGTTACTTCTAACAAATCATAATAATTTTTCATGCTTATTCCACTTTCTTTTAAATTTTATATAAATATTTTATACTAAAAGAAATAAAATATCAATAGAAAACAATTATTTATTACAATATTAATGCCACATAGAATATTCTACATGGCATTAATATTTTCATTTTCTATTCTTCATTAAATATTGCTTCAAACTCATCTGCCTCAATCTTTTCTTTTTCTAGCAATACTCCTGCAACTTTGTGTAATTTATCTACATTTTCAGATAAAATTTTCTTTGCTCTATTATATCCTTGATCAACAATTTTCTTTGTCTCTTCATCAATTATAGCAGCTGTTTCTTCTGAATATTCTTTTGTATGGCCAAAATCCCTTCCTAAAAATACTTCTTCTTGTCCTTGTCCTAACGTCAATGTTCCTATTCTTTCACTCATACCATATTTTGTAACCATATTTCTTGCTATATTAGTTGCTCTTTCTATATCGTTACTTGCTCCTGTTGAAACATCATTTAATATAAGAGCCTCAGCAACTCTACCTCCAAGTAGTGATACTATATTTTCTTCCATTTCTGTTTTTGACATAAATGATTTATCTTCTGTTGGCCTATACATTGTATATCCACCAGCCATTCCTCTTGGTACTATTGATATTTGATGTACTGGATCTTGTGTTGGTAAGAAATGACTTACTACTGCATGGCCCGCTTCATGATATGCAACTAATCTGTTTTCTTTTTCACTTCTTACTTTTGTCTTCTTTTCTGGTCCCATTGTTACTTTTACCATTGCATCTTCTATTTCTTGCATTCCTATTTCATTTAAGTTTCTTCTTGCTGCTAAAAGTGCTGCTTCATTTAAAACATTTTCCAAATCTGCTCCTGCAAATCCTGATGTGTTTTTAGCAATTACTTTTAAATCTACATCGTCTGCTAATCTTTTCTTTCTGCTATGAACTTCTAATATTTGTTCTCTTGCTTTAACATCTGGCATTCCTACTACTATTTGTCTATCAAATCTTCCTGCTCTTAAAAGAGCCTTATCTAAAACATCTGGTCTGTTTGTTGCAGCTAGCACTATTACTCCTTCATTTTCAGCAAAACCATCCATTTCTACTAATAATTGATTTAATGTTTGTTCTCTTTCATCATGTCCTCCACCAAGTCCTGCACCTCTTTGACGTCCTACGGCATCAATTTCATCTATAAATATGATACATGGTGCATTTTTCTTTGCTTGGTCAAATAAATCTCTTACTCTTGATGCACCTACACCAACAAACATTTCAACAAAGTCTGAACCACTTATTATAAAGAATGGTACTCCAGCTTCTCCTGCTACTGCTTTTGCTAAAAGTGTTTTACCAGTACCTGGTTGACCAACAAGTAATACTCCTTTTGGTATTCTTGCTCCCATATCTGTATATTTTTTAGGGTTTTTCAAAAATTCTACTATTTCTTCTAATTCTTCTTTTTCTTCATCTACACCTGCAACATCGTCAAATGTTATTCTGTTCTTATCTGCTGGTGTCATCATTCTAGCTTTACTCTTTCCAAAAGTCATTGTTTTTCCGCCTGGGTTTCCCTGACCTGCTCCACCCATCATCAAGAACCAGAATATAAAGAATATTATAAGTAAACCAAATGGTGTAAGTAAGCTAAGTATTGTTACAAAAATTGATTGTGATTTTTCTTCTAATGTAAAAGCTCCTTCTTTTAAATATTCTTCTGTATAATTCATAAAGTTTTCCATATTTGGAATATTAACTTCTTTTTTAGTTCTATCATCTTTCAATGTCACTGTTGCAGTTGTTCCATCTGCTTCTATTTCTATGTCTTCAACATTTCCATTATTAATATTCGTTATTAATTCTGAATATTTTAATTTTGCATCACTATTTTCTACTATTGATGATAGCACTACAATAAAAATAACCCCTATTATTAACCACATTGCTAATGTTTTAATTCCGTTTTTCAAAATAATTCCTCCTCTTGTTTTACTTTTGCATTTTCATACTTTCTTATAACATATATTTTTTTGTTTGTAAACAATTTTTTTGTGACGTTTTTATTACAAACAAGCTAGTTTGGCAGGGCTTATTACGGATACTTAATTTTCCCTCGTAAAATAAATTTTATGATTTTTTACTAATATTTTTATATTTTTATTTGGTGTTAAATATTTATTACCTACATTATTACTACATAGTTTTATTATATCTTCTATATGCACTTTCTCAATTCCTTTGCTTGTTCCAAATAGCTTTGTTATAGTATATAATATAACCCTTGATTTTATTACTTTTTCCTCATTATTAAATAATTTTAAGTTTAAAATAATTTCTTTCTTATTTTCTTCTATCAACAATTTTTTATATGTACTTTCTACTTGTTTTTCTACATAATTTTCTTCATCTGTTACTAGCTCTGATAATCTATTTAATGTTTCTATTATATTTGGATTAAATTCCTTCTTTATATACGGAATAACAATATTCCTGATTTTATTCCTTGTGTATGTGTTTTCAAAATTAGTTTTATCTATTCTTGGATTCAATTTTTCCTCTTCACAATAATTCTCAATTTCAAATCTTTCACATTCAATTAACGGTCTTATATATTTTCCTCTTTTTGCTTCTATTCCTTTTAATCCTGTTATTCCGCTACCTCTCATCATATTCATAATTATTGTTTCGGCTTTATCATTTTTGTTATGTGCAATTGCTATTTTATTAGAACTTGTTTTTTCTGAAACCTCATCAAAAAACTTATATCTTACAATTCTTCCTTCTTCTTCAGTTCCTACCTTATTATTATTGGCAAGTTTTCTAACATCTATACTTTTTGAATAAAAATCTATTTTGTTTTGTTCACAATATTTTTTAACATACTCTTCATCATCTTTTGCTTCTTCTCTAATCATGTGATTTATATGTGCTACACAAAAATAAAAATCTATAATACCTTCTTTTTTTATTTCATTTAATATATTTAGCATTGCCATTGAATCTGGTCCTCCAGATACTGCTAATACTAATTTATCTCCATTTTCTATTAAATTATACTTTTTTATTGTTTCTAATACTTTTTCTTTCATTTCTATCTTCCTTCTTTTAAAAAAATAAAATAAGTAACATCTTAAATATTACTTATTTTACTATATTTTTAAAGCATTTTCAAGTATTTATTAATTATCAAATCCCTTTGCAATATTAACAAATTTTGTATAATTTCCAAGCCATAGAAGTTCTACTGTACCAGTTGAACCACCTCTGTGCTTTGCAATAATTACTTCTGCTATATTTTTCTTTTCACTATCTTCATTATAATAATCATCTCTATATAAGAACATTACAATATCAGCATCTTGTTCTATTGCACCAGATTCCCTTAAATCTGAAAGCATCGGTCTATGATCTGGCCTTTGCTCCGCTGCTCTTGATAACTGTGATAAAGCAATTACTGGAACATCTAATTCTTTTGCTAAAATTTTTAATGAACGGCTTATTTCTGATATTTCTTGCTCACGACTTCCATTTCTTTTATTAGTTCCTTGTATTAATTGTAAATAATCTATTACTACTAAACCTATGTTTTTTTCTATTTTTAATTTTCTACATTTTGCTCTTATTTCCATTATATTAATACCTGGTGTATCATCTATATACATTTCTGCCTCTGATAAAGGTCCTATTGTTTCTGCAAGCTTAGTCCAATCATCTTCATCTAATTTACCAGTTCTTACTTTATTACTATCTACCATAGATTCAGAACATAAAATTCTGTTTACTAACTGTTCTTTTGACATCTCCAAGCTAAATACTGCTACTGGCACATTAGCTCTTAATGCTGCATTTGTTGCTATGTTTAATGCAAATGCTGTTTTTCCCATAGCAGGTCTTGCGGCAATTAGTATTAATTCTGATCCATGAAAACCCGCTGTTCTATAATCTAAATCTGTAAAACCTGAAGGCACACCTGTTATATGTTGTTTTCTATTATATAATTCTTCTAATTTTGTAAAGCTTTCTACCAAAACATCTTTTAGTGGACTATAACCTTTTTGGTCTTTATCTTGCATAATATTAAAAATTTTCTTTTCCGCACCTTCCATTATGTCATCAACATCTTCAGTTGGGTTATATCCAAGTTCTATTATTTCATTTGCTGTTTTTATTAATTTTCTTAAAGCTGCCTTTTCTTCTACTATTTTTATATATTTCATAGCATTTGCAGTTGTTGGTACCTTTTCAGGTAATTCTGCTAAATATTCTAAACCTCCAACATTATCAAGCCTTCCCATTGACTCTAATTCAGCTCTTACTGTTATAATATCAATTGGTTCAGAACGATTATATAAGTTTAATATAGATTCATAGATTGTTTTATTATCTTCTCTATAAAAATCATCTGGTTTTAATACTTCAATTGCAGAAATTACAGCATCTTTATCTGTTAACATACTACCAATAATTGCTTGCTCTGCTTCTACATCATTTGGTGGTACTTTTCCTAGTTCCATTGTTTCATCTCCTTTTTGTCAATTCCGGGACACATCCTATTTACTTATTACATCTACTTTTAAGTTTCCAATAACACCATCATATAATTTTATTGTTACTGTTCTTAACCCCAATGTTTTTATTGTTTCTTTTAAATCTATTTTCTTTTTATCTACTTCTATTTTATAATTTGCTTTTAATAAATCTGCTATTTCTTTTGCTGACACTCCACCAAATATTTTTCCATTTTCTCCTGCTTGTACTGGTACTTTTAATTGTATGCCAGATAATTTTTCAGCAACTTTTTTGGCTTCTTCTCTTTCTTGTTCTTTTCTATATGCTTTTGAATTTTCTTGAGCTTTTAATTTACTCATATTTTCACTATTCGCTTCTACTGCTAATCCTTTTGGCAACAAAAAGTTTCTTGCATATCCATCTGATGCATTTATTACCTCATCTTTTTTTCCTACTCCTTTTATATCTGCTTTTAATATCACTTTCATACTATCACGCCTTTCTTAAGTTAATATTTTACTCTATTTTTATATTTTTTTCAAGGTAATTTTAATTAATTTCTCTGTTCATTACTTTTTTACAAAAAGATGCACTATCTACCCAAAACATTGTGAACTACCAACCACCTAAAGGTAGTTGGCTTCGAGGATGAAATTCTTTCATCCGTTTAAGAAGTTTGGTATT
>CALXFI010000042.1 GCA_944387535.1 uncultured Clostridia bacterium
GGTTGACCTTTTTTATATAAAAAATTTTTAAAAAATTTTTAATTTTTCTATTGACTTTTCATAGTTGGTCTCCCTTCGCTTTATTCCTTATATATATATCACATTTTTCTTAAAATCTCAAATAAAAAAGAAAGTAAAAAAATTACTTTTCTTTTTCATACCAATTAGCAAATTCCTTCATCGAATCTATTGATTTATATTTCTTTCTACTTTCTCTTTCCTCTTCTGACATCTGTGCTAATGTTTTATCATATCCATATGGTTTGTATATGTACCATAAATCAGACCACTTTTTTTCTGTATCATTTCCGATTATTTCTTTAGATAAGGTTCCTTCATGTTCTCCCATAAATTGATGCAATTCTTTTCCATCATAGTATGATAAGCATTCTGTAAATTTACAATTTCTATTTTCTTTACCTTCCATTAGTTTTAGTATTCCTTCTATTCCTATTGTATCTAAAGCATAATTAACAAAAGCTCTTGGGAATCCATTTAGTTCATCTATCCAAAAGCCTGAATTTAAAGATATACAAGGTTTATTTACTAACCTATATGCTTCCATAACTTTATATTTTGATATATATTTTATATCATCACTTCTAGGCTCATCTAGCTCATATTCGAATACTTTAAAATTAACATCTTTTAAATATTTCTTAGCAGACGCTATTTTTCCTTTATTATGTGTTACAAATATTACTTCTTCCATTTTATTCACCCTACAAAATATTTTTTAATTCCAATAGATTATCAATTTCAAAGTTTGGTTTAATTTCTGTTATATTCTTCATATTTTTAATATTAAACCAACAAGAATCTATTCCATTTTGAATTCCGCCTAATACATCTTTTTCTAATTCATCACCAATTATTATCATATCGTCTTTTTTATATGTATCTATCTTTTTAAAGAATTTATCAAAAAATTCTTTATGTGGTTTCATATATCCCGCTTCTTCTGCTGTAAATATAGTTTTAATATATTTTTTAGCATTTATACTGTTTAATTTATTTTCAACTGGTTTTTCTGGTCCGTTTGTTACAATATATATTTCATATTGTTTTTTATTTAAATATTCTAATATTTCTTTTGCATTTTTTATTGGAAAAATAACTTCTTTTAAATATTCAATATATCTCTCATTTATTTCTACTGCTTCCTCGAATGGGCAATTAAAATACATCATAAACCTTCCAGCCCTTACCCATGTAGTTTTTTCTTCTAATGTTTTAAATTTATATGGGTCTTTTATTTTTCCTTCTGCTCTATCTTTCCAATATTTATCATCCAATTCTATAAAACTCTCTAATTTCTCGTCTGTTACTTCTTCTTTTCTTTCATTTAATATTTTCTTTATTGCATATCTTCTATTTTCATTATCATCTATTAAAGTATTATCTAAATCAAATAATATTTTTTTATAAATTTTTGCCATAAAAATTCCTCCAAATTTTAGAACAATTTATCTCTATAATTTTCTATTTGTTTTACCATATGTCCTATATTTCCTTCTCCTGCGAACTTTTCTACATCAAAGAAATTTTCATTTTTATCAATCCAATACAATTTATTTACTTCTTCTACTAAATCTATATCTTTGTTTAGCTTTCCTACATAGAACTCTAATTCCATATCTTGCATTTTATACTCAAAATTCATGAAATGGGTTAATTTAATATCGTCTCCAGTTATTCCTGTTTCTTCTTTTAGCTCTCTATATGCTGCACTTAATTCATTTTCTCCTAGTTCTACTTTTCCACCAACTAAGTTAAACTTTCCTTTATATGGTTCTTTTTCTCTTTTACACATAAGTATTTTATCTTCTTCTTTATTATAAACAAGTACTATATTTAACTTTTTCATTTTTCCCCCCTTGATTTTGTTTTTTATATAATATAGAAATTGTCATTTTAAACTATATCCTCATTTTTATCTTTTAAATTTATTAATTCTTCAGTATTAAATTAATGTCATCCAACACTTTCATCGTATCTTCATAACTAATATCTTCTGCATAACTAAATTTACTTTGATAATTTTTCCAATGTTCTTTAAGTGCTTCACTATCTTTTATAACTTCCATTATCTCATCTATATTATTTAATTTATCAATAGATTCTCTATACTCAAATTTCTTTATAATAGCTTGTCTTAATAATTGCTTATCAAAATTTTTCTGTTGAGTTGTCCATAAAATATAAATATCATAAAAATCTCTTGCTCTTGTAGTATCAACATTTCTTGAAATAATTGTTTCAAATTTATCTGCAATTACTGTTTCCATATTATAAGCTAATATTTCAATAAAACGATCTTCAAACATTAAATCAAATTTGTATTTTATTTCCTTTGGAGTAATAACATCTCCTGTTGTTATATCTAATTTCATAGGTACAACTAACTTATCAAATTTTGCATCTAATGATACTCTATATCCACCATATTCATCTTCTTGCCTTATTTCTTTTATTCCTCTAAATTCAAAAGTTACACCATCATCTAAATCTATCTTAAATATATCCTCTAAAATATTTTCAAGATTATCTTTTTCTAAATCAAAACCTTTTATTGTTGCATCCATATCTAGTGTATTTCTCATATCTATTCCAACTATAGCTGTTATTAGCATTCCACCTTTTAATATAAATTTATATTTATATTCTGATACAGAAATTCTTTCCAATAGTCTCTCTAGCATATAGTTTTGTAAGATAATATTTTCATTTACTTCTACTTTAGATGACATATTCTTTATCCAAGCTTTTAATTGTGCTCTATTTTTAGCTATCATAGCAAAACCTCCAGATATTTTCTTAGTTCATCTTCAATATTAAATATTTTTGCATATTTATGCAATTTAATAGAATTTCTATCTTTTCTATCAGCATATCTTTTCATTGCGTCTGTAAATAAAGCTATTTCAATTTTCTTTTTATTTCTTATAATATCGCATATTGTTCTTTCTAAATCATAGACTTTTACTTTATTTCCATAAGGTGTTTTCATTTCTGTAATACCTATTTTGTATAATTCTTCTTTCAAATAAAAAAATTGATAGTTTTTATTTTTTATTAATATGTTATTATAATTAGTGGGTACTGTTAATTGATATTTTATAGGTGTTCTATCGCATAAATCATGAAAATATAAAGCTGTTTCATGAGAGAATATACCTTTTTTACATATAGCTTGTGTTATAAAATATGTATCTTCTAGTGTATCTACACTTATATAAACACCTCTTGTAACTCTTTCAATTATCCCTCTTTCAATCATTCTTGTTAGGATTCTGCTATTAATTCCTAAATCTTCAACTTCGCTTGTTGTTATAATTCCGTTTCTCTTCTTTAATAATTTTTCAATTTTTTTAATATTATCCATCTCTATTTTTCTCCTTTGTCGGAAATCTTCGTAAATATTATATCATTTACGAAGATTTCCGACAAGTGTTTATCATGAATTTTTTAAAAAAATAAAGCACTTATCAAAGTACTTTATTTAGATTGCTTCCTCTTTCTTATAATTTTATTTTTAACCTCTAATATTTAAGCATTTTTTATATGTTCACTATATATGTTCGACATACCTCGTATAAGTACGGTAGATATGACTGTTTTCTTTTCATACTGACTCTGCGTTTTCGTGTCTTTTTTGTGCTTTTTTATGTTTTTATAAAATCTCTGTAACTCTATTAATTTTAATATTTTTTATTCCTACGTGAACTACCCATTGTCTAAAGCCAATGGGCTTCCTGCTTCATAGATCTTGCAACCTACTATCTCCACAGGCGTTAATTCGGGCAGTCCCTGCCCTATAATATTTTTCTCTATGCTATTTTTCTTAACCCTTCCATAAGGATATTTGTCGCAGCATTTATATCCCTGTCATGTTTTGTTTTGCACTTAGGACATGTCCATTCTCTGACTGACAAATCTTTTGTTTCTACATTCTGATATCCACAAACAGAACATAACTGGCTACTAGCATAGAATGTATCTATTTTGATATACTCCCTTCCATTCCATTTAGCCTTATATTCTAATTGCCTTGTAAGCTCATACCATGATGCATCTATTATTGATTTTGCTAGATGATGATTTTTTACCATATTCTTTATCTGTAAATTTTCTGTAACTATCACTTGGTTTTCGCTGATAATCTTATTAGAAACTTTGTGCAGATAATCTTTTCTAATGTTACTTATTTTCTCATGGCATATTGCTATTTCTTTTTTCTTCTTTTGGTAATTTTTACTATCTTTTTCCTTATGTGCTAACTGTCTTTGTTTCCTTGCAAGTTTCTTCTCGTATTTCTTTATTGTCTTTGGATTTTCATACTTTTTTCCTTCTGATGTAATACATAAATCCTTTATTCCTAAATCTAGTCCTATATTTTGTTTTGTATGTGGTATTTCTTCATGCTCTGTTTCTACTAGTATTGACACATAGTATTTCCCACTTGGAACTTGCGATACTGTTGCTGATTTTATCTGTCCATTAAATTTTCTGTGTAATTTTGATTTTACTTTCTTTAATTTTGGTAGTTTTATTTTTCCACCCTCATAATCTACTGATATATTTCCATTTGTATAATTGGTAGTATATGATTTATGGTTATCATGCTTACTTTTAAATTTTGGATACCCTGCATTTTCTTTGAAAAATTTCTGATGGGCAGTATCCATATTATATATTGCATTAGTCAAAGCAAACTTATCCACATCCTTTAGCCATTCGTATTCTTTCTTTAACTTTCTGTTACAATAATTGTTGCAGTCTATTTTACTAATAGACTTTTTCTCTTTTTCATATCTTTCTTTTCGATATGATAATGTTTGATTATAAACAAAACGTGAGCAGCCAAATGTTTTGCTATCTGTTCTTTCTGCTCTTTATTGGGATATATTCTATATTTATATGCTTTTAACATTTTAACTATCACCACCTTTTATCTAACCTTGATTTTCTATATATTTTATTAGCATTTCTTCTGATACATTTCCTACACTACAAGCAAAATATCCATCTGTCCAAAATGTATGTTTCCTCCAGAATTGTTTTTGTAAATTATTTGGATATTTCTTCCAAATATAATATGTTGTATAACTTTTTATCAGATTTACAATTTTACTAACGGTCTTCTTTGGTTCGGCTTCTATCATATAGTGTATATGGTTTTTTTCTGTTTCCATATATCTAATAATAACTTTATGTTTTTTGCATATTTCATAAGAAAACTGTTTTATATCATCCGATATTTGTTTTGATATAAAAAGCTTTTTTCTATACTTACATACAAAAATAATATGATATTGTAGTAAATATTTTTCCCTGTTTTTTATTTCCATGTATTCATACCGATAGTATAACATAGAAAATATCTTTTGGCAACCTCGACCCATCGTCTAAAGCCAATGGGATTGCGGTTGCCTTATTTCAAACATAACACTGTTACGCATTCAACATGTTTACTAAATGGAAACATATCAACTGGTTTTATCATTTTTATAATATATTTTTCTTCTAACTTTGATAAGTCTCTAACAAGTGTTGCAGGATTACAACTAATGTATACCATTTTCTTAGGACTTACTTTTAATATGTTTTCTATACTTTTATTATCTAATCCTTTTCTTGGTGGATCCACCATAATAATATCTGGAATAACTTTTTTGTTGTTTATTAAATCATCTAATACTTCTTCTACATCTCCTGCAATAAACTCTGTATTATCTACTTTATTTGTTTTAGCATTTTCCTTAGCATCATTTACAGCATTTTCAACAATTTCTATTCCATAAACCTTTTTTGCATATTTTGACATAAATAGTGAAATTGTGCCTATTCCACAATATAAGTCAAAAACTATATCATCTTTAGAAATACAAGCCGCTTCTACTCCAATATTATATAACTTCTCTGCTTGAATAGGATTTACTTGGTAAAAAGAAAGTGGTGAAATCTTAAACTCATAATCTCCTAAAACATCTTTTATGTATCCATTTCCAAATAAATTAATATTTTCTTTTCCCATAATAACATTAGTATTTTTAGTATTAATGTTTTTTATAATTGATTTTACATTTGGAAATTTTTCTAACACTTCTTTTATCAATTCTTGTTCTTTTGGAATTTTTCTTCCATTTATAACTAAAACTAACATTAATTCATTCGTTTTAATTCCAATCTTTGTTACAATATGTCTAACAAGTCCTTTTCTACTTTTCTCATCGTAGACAGAAATCTTATTTTCCCTTATAAATTCTAAAACAAATTTAGCCATTTCTTGACTTTCTTTATTTTGTATTAGACATTCTTTGATTGGAATAATTTCATGTGTTCTATTTGCAAAAACCCCAATAACAGGATTTTTCTGTTTATCTAACCCCACTGGATATTGAGCCTTATTTCTATAAAATAACGGCTTTTCCATTCCTACTGTTTCTTGTACTTCTATTTTTTCCTTTAATGTTTTATTTACTAAACTTTGAACTGCATTTTGTTTCATTTTAAGAGTTTCTTGATATTCAACATGTCTTAAATCACAGCCACCGCAACGTTTGTAAGTCTCACAATCACTTGTTTTTCTATATTTAGATGGTTTTATTGTTTCTAAAACCTTTCCAAACGCATGTGATTTTAAAACTTTAACTATTAATATTTTTACTTTTTCACCTTTTATAGTGTTTGGTATAAATACTGTAAAACCATCAATTTTAGCAATTCCTTCTCCTTCAAAACCATTATCTATTATATCTACTATATATTCTTTATTTTTTTCAACTAGCATTTTCCTCTCCTATTTTTTTATATAATCTATCATCTCATCTAAATTTTTACTATCTACAAAACTTGCACCCTCATTAAATAGTCTAATTAGTTCTTCACTACCTTCTTTACCCTTATCATTTTTTTCTAAAACATTTCCAACTATTTTTACAATAAATTTTTTATAACCTTTCAGTTTTCCGAAGTTTATTCCACCTCTTAGATAAAATAACTTTTCTTTTTCCAAAGCATTTGATTTTACTAAAGAATCCACATATTTATTATCTTTTGGAAAAGCTCCAACTGCCCCATAGCATTTTACTTTATATCTATTTCTTACTTTATTTACACCTTTAATTATCCCTGCACATATCCAACCTAAATAAACAATTTCGTCTTGTTTATTTAAATTTTTCTTTGCTTCCTCTAATGTATAACAAGGAATATCTAATTTATTAGATAACATTTCAGCATACTCTTTTGTAAAACCTGTTTCACTTTTATATACAATTGCTTTTATCAATATAATCTCCTCCTACATATAATATAATAACATATATGCAAAAATGAGACAAGTAGGCTGTCTCCTATTGTCTCACATTATCAATTATTTCTTTTGTTAATTTCGTTTTGTCTCTTTTTTCTGCTATAAATACCACTATTCCAACTAACAAAAATGTTAATGCATATAATATTATTCCAAATTTCCAATTTCCTTCTACTATACTAGATCCTGCAACCGTTGATGAAATCATCGACGGTATTCTTGCAAATGTTGAGATGGCGATAAATCTTAATGGTTTTATTGGAAGTAATCCCCCTATATATACTAATAAATCTTTTGGTGTTCCTGGAATTAGAAATAATATTAACATTATATATTCTACTTTTTTAGCATTTTTAAATAATTTACTATTTTCTAGCTTCTTTATTTTTTCTTCACTACATACTCCATAAACAAAACTTCTTCCTAATTTTCTCACTGCAAAAAATATTAATGCTGTAATTAGAAATACTGATATTATTAAAAATATAGATCCTCCTATTGGGCCATAACACATTCCAGCTAATATTTCGATTGGTTCTCCTGGAAGTATTGGGAGTAATATTTGTACTCCCTGTAATCCTAATAAAATAAGCATTCCAGTAAAACCTGAAGATTGTATTTCTTGTTTAAAGTTTTCTCTTCCTTGAGGATCAAATAATTTTTTTGCCATTGGGAATAAATATATTGTCAAAGCAATTAATAAGAAAATTGCAATTATTAATATTACTATTTTCAACACTTTATATTTCTTTTTATCTTTATTCAATATTTATATCTCCTTTGTCATTTATAAACTATATAATATTATAGCATATAATATTAATATTGCAAATTCTAGTAAAATTATTTATTATTACTATTTTATTTACTGTTTTTTACAATATATCTTACAAGAAATCTTATAAGATATATATAGCATTAATATTGTAGTTACCATTAATATAATTAAACCATAATTTGATAAAAATGTGCTTATTGTATTTAAGTCCACGCCTAATTTTAGATGTGATAACAAAAATACTCCACCAACTACAATTGCAACTATTAAAAATACAAGTATAAACATTTGTACTCTTCCTTTTTCTGCTCCCCATTTATATATGCTAGGAATCTGTATTGCCTCTACTAAGGCAATTCCAAACATACCAGATAATGTTGTTACAACTAAAGAATTATACTCAATAACAACTTGAAATCCTGGAATTATAAGTCTTATTATATAATTAACAGCTATTGTAAGAATTATTCCTATTATTCCTCCTAATATCATAGAACTTATTACTAAAATATATTTTTCTTTAACAACTCCTTTTCTATTTGTTGGAAATGATAATATAAAGTTATCTGCTTTTGCTATTTCATCATAATTAAATGTTGATAAAACTATCATTCCCATTGCAGTTGATATTGCAATAGGCATAAATTGAAGCATTCCTTTATTAAATGCACTAAATATTGCAAGAAAAGCAATTATAATAAAAAGTGATTGTTTATAACTTGCTAGGTTTAATAAATCTTTTTTTAATAACCCTTTTATAACATTCATCTATTTATCCCCTTTCAAATAAAATAACATTATATCTTCTATATTAGGTTTATCTATTATACAATTTCTATATTTATTTTTAAACTTTTCTTTATCTTCTACTAATACTTCATATTGATATTTTCCTTTTTTATAAGAAATATAATCGTTTATATTAAATTTATCAAATTCTTCTTTAGGTGTTTTTACAATTCCATAGTTTTCTAATATTTCTCCTGTTTCCTTGTAAAAAACAAGACTTCCATTGTCTATTAAAATTATGTAATCTGCAATATGCTCTAAATCACTTGTTATATGTGTAGAAATAAGTATAGACCTTGTTTCATCTTCTTCTATATAACTTCTAAATATATCTAATATTTCGTTTCTAACAACTGGATCTAAGCCACTTGTTGGTTCATCTAGAATTAATAATTTAGGACTATGCGCCATTGCAGTTGCTATTTTTAGTTTCATTTTCATTCCACTTGAAAAATCTTTCATCATCTTGTTATCTGGCAAATTAAATGTTTTTAAATATCCTTTAAATTTTTCTTCAGACCAATTTTCATAAATATCCTTCATTACTGTATTTACATTTTTTGCTGTTAAGTAATCTGATAAAAAACTATCATCTAATACAACTCCTATTTGTTTCTTTATTTCTTTCTCTGATTTTTTTATATCTTTTCCAAATATTTTTACTTCTCCATCTGAATTTATAATATTTAATATTGATTTTATTGTTGTAGTTTTCCCGTGCTCCATTTTCTCCTATTAAACCTACTATACAACCTTCGGGCACATTAAAATTTATATCTTTTAATGAAAAGTCCTTATACTTTTTAGACAAATTTTTAATTTCTATTGCATTTTCCATCTATTTCTCCTCCTCAAATATAATTTTAAATATTTCTTTTACATCTTCAGAACTTATATCCGCTATAGTGGCTACTTCTTTTATTTTTTCCACATATCCTTGAATTTCTTTTAATTTTTCTTCTCTTAATAATTCTAGATTTTTAGGCGCAACAAAACTGCCTTTTCCTTGTACTGTTTTTATAAATCCTTCTTGTTCTAACTCATCATAAGCTTTTTTTACTGTTAAAAAACTTATTTTTAATTCATTTGCTAACCATCTAACAGATGGAAGCATCTCTTCTTCCTTCAATTCATTTGAAAATATTGCTTGTTTTATTGCTTGTGTTATTTGTTCATATAAAGGTGTGCTACTACTATTGCTTATAATAATATTCATATTCTCCTCCTTCAACTGTTATGCATATAATATAACAGTATATAACATTTGTCAATAGATTTTGATAAAAAAAGTAACTAATTATTTCTAACTAGTTACTTTACTTATGCTTATTATTTTATTTTTTATCTATAATCCATATTTACCACTAAATATTGTGTATCTTTAATTCTAGTAAAACCGTTCTTTTCATAAAATTTTATTAACTTCTCTATTTTATTTTCATCCCTTTCTGCTACAAATTCTTTTCCTTTATAATCAAAAGGATTTGCTAATAAGACCAAGCATCCAGGTCTTAACTTCAATACATTTCTAATTAAATTTGGAAGTTCTCTTAATATAGCTCCTCCTATTCCCTTATTTCTATACTTTTTTTCTATAAAAATTTTATCAATATAAATTACATCTGAATCCATTCCTACATATTCCATATTTCGTTCTCCATTTCCATATAAATAATGGTATACTCCTTGTTTTTCTGAATCGATTAAGTCAAATAAAGTAAAAATACCAATTCCAGTTTCTTCAGCCATAATCACATCCATATAATTCATCTCTATTGTTCCAATTTCTTCTATTCTTTCTAAATCTTCATTTGTTTTATATATTCTTAGAACATACACTTGATTTACTAAACTTTCGTCTGCTCCACTTATATCTAATTCACCTTCTATAATATCTCCAAAAGCTCGTCCACCACCAAATCCTTCTATTAATATATCTTCCATATTCATCCTTTCTCCTTTCATTTTTATTAAAACATTATACCTATTAAATTTTAAGGAGTCAATGTTCAAAACAATTTTTTTTGCAATTTATTTCGAAATACCTTAATTTTTATCCCACAAATTATTTTACCTTTATATAAAGAAAAACTAAATTCTAAAAACTAGAATTTAGTTTTCCTTTTCGGCTATCTTTCTATATATTTATTTAACAAATTATCCATAATAATATTCACCTGACATATTTAATAATATGTTTTTAATTGTAATTTTAAATTGTAACAAAACAAATAAATTGTGAATTGTTTATAATCCTTAATCTTTATTTGAATTATATATTTCTTTTTCAAATCCTAATATTTACATGTATATAGAAAGATAACCATAGGCTGTTTGTTTCTTTCACATTTACCTTATTGAATAACTTTATAAGCACCTATTTTTTTATATATCTACATCAAATTCTATAGAATTTAATTTAGATATTTCAAAGTCTGTGTCTTGGATTTTCTGTTCTATTTCTTTGTATTCTTTTTCTATTTCGTTTGCATCAAAGTTGATTGTTTTACTCTCGAAATAAGAATTGTTTACTTCTGTAATTCTTCTTTTACTATTTTTCGTTGTCATTAGATAATCATATACTGTTTTCATTTTTCTTAAGTTTGTATTATCAATGATTGCTTCTTGAATTGTTCTTCCGTCTGGTAATTTAAAAGTATTATTTTTCTTATGTATTATTGATTTTATTTTTGTAAGTCTTTCTCTAGTATTTTTGTATTCTTCTAAATCTTTTGTAAAATTGTCTTTGTAATCTTCGATTACATTTACTGTCCCATTTAATTCTTGTGTAGAAACACTATAAGCATTCTCCTTTACTTCATATCCTAGTGAAGAAAATTTTCTTTCCTCCTCTGCAGCAATACTCATAAGATTTGCTAAATTTGTTTTCATAGTTATTCCTCCTTTAATTTTAATATTTATTTTATTGATGTTTTAAACTTGTTTTATTTTCTTTTTCTAATTGCTTTAAACTCTTTTTTGGTGTAGGTAAATCTTCTGGCATTGTTCCGCCTGCTTCTTTAATTGCATTTCTAACAATTTTACCAACATTATAATGAGTTTTATTTGCTTCTTTTTCAGTTTTAATATTATCTTTTTTTAATTTTTCTTCGGTTTGAGATATTCTAAATAAGTTTGCACTTAATTCTGTACTTCCCATGTTATCTAAAATATCTTCTCTATAACGCAATCCTTTTCTTTTAGCAATGTCATCAGCAGTTTCTCCATTATACAATCCTTTATAACCACAATTATGGAATTTATCAAAATTCTTAACACCTGCATTTTTAGCTGTTTGATTGAGTGAGTAATTTCCTTTTCTAGTTAGATTTCTTTGGTAAAATCTCTTTTCATCTTCTGTTAATAAGCAATATTCTTTTTCACTGATTTCTTGTTTTCTAGTTTGAACTGCAAAATATGTTTGTGCAAGACTTATCACTTTTTTTCTTGGGGCACCATTTTGTGCAATTAAATAACAAGCATAACGAGTTAGTTTATAATCTACTTGTTTTCTTTTAGCTCCAGAACCTATCCCTATCATTTTGTCGGCGCCGACAAAATGTTCAAGCTCGCTTATGCCAGTATTCTTACAAGCTTCTTTAGCTTTGTCTATTACATTGTTAAATTTTCTCCATTCTTTATAATCTAGAACTACTTGTGATTCTCTTGCATACCAAAATTCAACTCCATTTTCATCAATATGTTTTATATCCTCAAAAGTTTTATTAGTATAATTTTCTAATTCTTTCATCTACATCATCCACATTTATATTTTACTTTTATATTACACATTAACAAATAAGTTGACGCAGCTTTAAAAATCTATTTACTACATTTAATCATTTAACAAAACTTTTTCAATTGTGGAAATATTAAGATTTGTAATTTAATGAAATTCATCCGAATGTAAAAAATAATAATTTTTAAATTTTTTATGAATATATAAATTCTAATGGTGCGGATGAAGGGACTTGAACCCCCACGCCATTGGCACTGGTTCCTAAGACCAGCGCGTCTACCAGTTCCGCCACATCCGCATATACAAATAATATTTAACTGACAATATTTATATTAGCACAAAAGTATATACTTTGTCAAGGACTTTTCGAAAATTTTAGAAAGCAAAATATAAAATAAGTCCACCTATTATTGTTATCAAAAAACCTAATATCTTTAATCCACTAGAGCCTTCATTTTGGTCTCCAAAACCAAAAAACCTCTTTGTAATTAGTCTCGCATCATATATTAAAATTACTCCTGCAAGCACCATAATAACTGCTACTAAAGTAATAATTGCTTTAAACATTTTTATCTACATCCTTTTTTATTTCTTCTATATAAATATACTATTTTCCTTACAAAAAGTCAATAACTGCTGACATCTTACAAAAAAATAAAAATATAAGCAAGTTTTTAGATTAGGTATTTTGCGTAGGGGATATTAAGGGTAGCAAAATACCGATAAGCGCAGCTTAAATCTAAAAACTTGCTCCAATCCCCTAATAGCAAACGTTTTTATAAAAATTTTATTTAAACCAGATGCTGTTTTTTTGCCCCGTCCCAAAAAACAACATTTATATTTCTTTTATATTTCAATTCTTTTTGTAAATTTATCTCTTATCAAATCCTTTAACAACTTGTTCTTTTCTTTTTCTAATTTTGGATCATCTAGTAATATCTTCATTGCTACACTTTGTACCATTTTTAATATATCTACATCTTCAAATAAATTTGCTATTTTAAATTCTGGAAGTCCATGTTGCATTGTTCCAAAGAAATCTCCTGCCCCCCTTAGTTCTAGGTCTTTTTCAGAGATTACAAAACCATCATTGGTTTCACACATTACTTTCATTCTTTTTCGTACTGTATCACTTTTTCCTTCAAATTTTAGAATACAATATGATTGGTAATCTCCTCTTCCTACTCTTCCTCTTAACTGATGTAATTGTGCTAATCCAAATCTTTCTGCATTTTCTATTACCATTATATTACTATTTGGAACATCTACTCCTACTTCTATTA
>CALXFI010000043.1 GCA_944387535.1 uncultured Clostridia bacterium
CAACTGTGATAACTAATTTTGAAGATATTAATACTTCTAAAAATAGTTCTACCGTTACGAAAAGTAACATCGGTACACAAGGATGTCTCTGAAAGATTAAAAAAGATAAATCCTGCTTTAGCAAAAGAAGTAAGAGTAGTTCTAGATGAAAATAAAGCGGAAAGACACATAAGAGGAGGCCTAGCGACAAAGAGAAAATACGGACATTAATGTTATAAATATCACTTTTCTACATAATAAGACATAAAATATAATAGCCCTATTTTATGAGGTGAAACATTATGAGTAAAATTAGAAAAGGAGATATAGTAGGAAGAAAGTCTTACGGCAAGGATATTTACTTCAAAGTTAGTAACATAATAGAAAAAACAAATGAAAAAGTAGCTATATTAAATGGACTAGTAGAAAGAATAGAAGCAGATAGTCCTGTATCAGATTTAGAAATTATACCTAAAAAAGAAGTAAGAAAAAGACTTTTTGATTTAGACAAATCATTAGAAAAAAGAATATTTATAGCAGATGAAAAAAGAAGTGACGAAAAAATAATATCTGGAAAAATACTTCATTTAGATGGTGATAGGAAATATAGTGAAAAATCTTATAATTATTATAAAAAGGTAGGCTTAAATGCTGTTGTAAAAAATATTCCAGAATATAAGCAACCAAGGGTAGTAAGACGTTTACTTGAAATATATGATCCAGACATTTTAGTAATTACAGGCCATGATGGAATGATCAAAAGAGGTAGTAAGTATAATGATGTTTATAATTATAGGAATTCTAGATATTTTATAGAAACAGTAAAAGAAGCAAGAAAATATGATAAAGAAAAGCAAAAAAATTTGGTAATATTTGCAGGAGCATGTCAGAGCTATTTTGAAGCTTTGATATCAGCAGGAGCGAATTTTGCATCTTCGCCAGCAAGAATATTAATAGATTTTTTAGATCCATTGCTAGTAGCTCAAAAGGTAGCAACTACTGAAAAGTATAAATATATAACAATAGATGATATAGCATATGAATTAAGAGATGGTAAAAATGGAGTAAGTGGAATTGGTGCAAATGGAAAGCTGCAAAAGCTTACGTAACTATAAAAATAAACCAACTTAATACTTTTGTAACATAAATGTAATATAGTTGTAATATTCCAAAAATAAAGTGCTCAAAACTGTGAAAATAGAGGAATACAAGATTTCGACAAGAAAATATGTTCTTTGACATAAAAGGCTAAAAATGCTATAATCAAGCTATCTTAAGGGAAGGTGATAGCATGATTTGTAGATCAGATATAGCAAATCTAAAAACTGATATCTTACAAAAGGAAGGACAAAAGATAATTGTAAAAGGTTCTTTAGGAAGAAGCAAAGCCTTTGAGAAAGAAGCTACAATAGAAAAAGCTTATCCAAATATTTTTGTAGTAAAATATGATGAGAATAATAGAAATGTAACTTATAGTTACACAGATGTTTTAACAAGAACAGTAGAGGTTGACGTCTTTGACGGAGAGTCATATTCTCCATTGATACCACCAGCTCCAGAGCCAAAACCAAGAAAAACGTCGTTATAAAAAATGAAAGCAGAAAATAAATTCTGCTTTTTTCTTTTTTTATTTTTTATTTTCTAGAATAAAACAATACTTTCTTTAATATAAATGAATAAAGAATATTAAAGGAGGTTAATTTGATGGTTGTAGAAACAGTAAAAGAAAGTTTATCTGTAAATAAATTAGTTGCAACAAAAGCGGAAGTTATATTAGTAGAAGGGGATATGATAGTTCCAGATTCTAAACCAGATATTTTAAATACAATTTGTACAAGTGGGGTAGTCTGTATCTATAAAAAGGAAGTTTTGGAAGGAAAGGTTAGAATTGATGGAAATATTAATACATATATAATGTATATGGCAGAAGATGAAAATGATAAGGTCAGAGGTCTTAGTACAACTTTAGATTTTTCAGAAAATATCCAAGTAGCAAATGCAAGAGAGGAGATGAATTGCAAAGTAATTACAAGACTAAAAAGTATAGAGGCAAAAGTAATAAATGGAAGAAAAGTTGGAATAAAAGCAGCAGTGGAGGTAGAAGTTAAGGTTTATTCTAATGAAGATGTTGCTATTGTAAATAGTATACCAAATAGTGATGGAATACAGACTTTACAGGAAAATTTAACGGTAAATTCATTGGTAGGAATGGGAGACAATAAAATATTTGCAAAGGATACGATAAATATAAATAATGAGGATAATTTAGCAGAAATATTAAAAGCAAATGTATGTATTGGTAACAAAGATGTGAAGATTAGTTATAATAAAATTTTAACTAAAGCTGATGCAGAAATAAAAATGATGTATTTAACAGAGGATAATAGAATAGGAACAGTAGTAGCTAAAATACCAGTTGTTGGTTTTATTGATATACCAGATGTGACAGAAGAAAATATTTGTGATGTGGAATATGAAATTAGAAATATAGTTTTAAAACCAAATTCTGTAGAAGAACATTCTATATATGTGGAAATAGAAATTGGGGTAATGGCAGCTTGTTATGAAGAAAAAGAGATTAGTTTAATTCAAGACTTATATAGCCCAGTAGAAAATTTAGAGTTTAATCAAAGAAGAATAACAACTATGAGAGAAAAAAGATTAAATAAAGATACTATGCAAATAAGAGAAAAAGTAACACTAGAAGGGATTGGAGATAAAAGTATAATTGATGTAGACGTAGTACCTAGAATAGAGAAGGAACATAAAAAGGAAAGCAAGATTATATATGAAGGAGAATTAGAATTAAACTTTATTTTGTCTAATAGTGAGCTTCAAGTAGATACAAGAACAGCTAAAATTCCTTTTGATTATAGTGTAGAAACAAAAGAAAATGGAGAAAATATGGAAACTTCTATGGAAATGCAAGTACTAAATCAAGACTTTATTGTTCAAGATGGAGGAGTAGTTACTTGTAATATAGATTTGGCAATGACAATGGATTCATATAAAACTTCAAGTTTAAATGTAATAGATGAAATACAAACAAATGGAGAAAGAGAAGAAGAAGATTATAGTATAATAATGTATATTGTTAAAAAAGGAGATTCATTATGGAAAATTGCAAAGGCATTTGGAAGTACAGTTGAAGATATTGCAAGAACAAATGGAATAGAGGATGAAAATGTTATATCTCCTGGACAAAAACTTTTTATACCACATTATACTAGGGTTCCAAGTATGACAAATGTATAAAATATATTCAAGACCAAGAATAAGACTTCCAAAAGCTATAGAAAATAGGGGAGACAAAAGTAAAAAAATTTCTAAAAAACTAGCTACAATAATTATAATACTTGTAATTGCCTTTAGCACAATGAAATATGTTTTAGATGCTGTTAATCCAATTTTTGATACTCTATGTGAATCAAGAGCTAAATCAATTGCAACTACTGTTTCAAATGAACAAGCAATGAACGTTATGAAAGATTATACATATGACGATTTGTTTACGGTTGAAAAAGATGCTAATGATAATATAACTATGATAAAGTCAAATGTAACTAATATGAATAAAATAACATCTGAAATAGCAATAAATATACAACAGGAATTAGATAATAAAGGAAGAGAGGATATACAAATAGCACTTCGGAAGTTTTACAGGGTGGAAACTATTATCAGGAAGAGGACCAGGAGTGAAGATTAGGATTTCTTCAATAGGAAATGTTGAAACTACTTTAAAAAGTGAGTTTACGGCTCAAGGAATAAACCAAACATTACATAGAATTTATTTAGAGGTTGTATGTAATGTAAAGGTTTTAACACCATTTAAAGATATAGAAAGAAAAATAACAAACCAAGTTTTACTTGCTGAAAATGTAATTGTAGGACACATACCAGATAATTATTATAATTTTGAAGGAACAAATGAAAGTGATGCACTTGAAGTTGTGGAATAAGATTTGAGAAGATAGAACTTTTCAAGTCTTATTTTTCGTTTATAGAAATTTTGCTTGATATTACAAAATAAAAAAATGAAACGTAACAAATAAAAATTTACTTAAAAATAAAAAGTACTTGACGCAACAAAACATTTGTTTTATAATAAATAAACAAAATAAAAGAATGTGAAGTAAATGGAAAATGAAGTAAAAAGATTAGAGGTACAAAAAATAGCTACAAATGAAGAAATAAAGAATCTAATATACACAATAAGAGGAAAACAAGTAATGCTAGATAGTGATGTTGCTATGTTATATCATTATGAAACTAAAAATATAAATAAAGCAATGAAAAGAAATATTGAAAGATTTCCAGAAGATTTCTGTTTTCAGTTAACAGATAAAGAATTTGAAAATTTAAGGTTCCAATTTGGAACCTTAAATAGAAAAGTTAATAATGGAGAAGTAACAAGAAAATATTTACCATATGTCTATACAGAACAAGGAATATCAATGCTTGCAGGAGTTTTAAAAAATAATATTGCCATTCGAGTTAGTATTAGTATAATAAGAGCGTTTATTGAAATGAGAAAATTTATATCAGCAAATGCCCAAGTATTTGAAAGGCTAACTAATGTAGAATACAAGTTATTAGAACACGATAAGAAATTTGATGAAATATTTGATAGTTTACAAAAGGGGGAAAATTTTAAACAGAAAATATTTTTCCAAGGACAAATATATGATGCATATAGTTTAATTGTAAAAATAATAAAAAGAGCTAAAAATAAAATTGTTATAATAGATAATTACATAGATGAAAGTATATTAGAAATGTTATCTAAGAAAAATAAAAATGTAGAAGTTATAATATTAACATCAAACAAAAGTAATATTATAAATCTAGATGTGAAGAAATTCAATGAAGAATATCCGATTTTAAAAATATCAAAAACAAATAAGTTCCACGATAGATTCATAGTAATAGACGATAAGGAATTATACCACTGTGGAGCTTCTATAAAAGATCTAGGAAAGAAATGTTTTGGAATAAATAGAATAGAAGATAAAGAAATAATAAATAAATTTATAGCATAAAACTTAATTAGAGTAAAAGATAAAATGTTATTGATAAAATTTAGTAAGTGTGTTAAAATATAAATGTAGTAATAAGAAAGGTTAAAATGGTGGAGAAATAGTGAGCAGTACTAATAAGTCAAACAAAATAAAATAAGAAAAAATCATATTTTTGAAGATTTATAAATTGGAGCGCAAAACCCACATTCCTTTAGGTGGTAGGATATAAGCGACAATATTCCAAGTATATATATTAAACTGCCGGAATAACAAAAATATTAAGAAAAAGTAGCGTTGTGTCACCTCAAAGGGTGGCTATACAGTAGGGGCAAAGTGGACACGCCTATAAGAATAAGGGTTGCCTAAAAATGGTGGAAACTTAAATACCAAACTTCTTAAGCGGATGAAAGAATTTCATCCTCGAAGCCAACTACCTTTAGGTGGTTGGTAGTTCACTAGTTATGCTTAAAAATATATAGAATATAAAAGTATTTCTTTGTAATTTAATAGTATGTTAATGAATTTCTTCTTTAATATGATTTAAAGGAGGAATTTTTTGTATGGAAAAAATAATTTTAAAAAATGTAATCAAATATTATGGAGATAGAAAAATAATTAATATTGATGAGATTAAAATAAACCAGGGAGAGAAGATAGGAATAGTAGGTACTAATGGAAGTGGAAAATCTACTTTGCTAAATCTTATTTCAGGAGAAGCAGAATTAGATAATGGAAAAGTTATTGTAAATGGAAGTATTTCATATATAAAACAATTAAATAATGTAGAAACTTTCTTAAGTGGTGGAGAAATAACTAAAAGTAAGATTGATGAAAAATTAGGAGAGCACACAGATATATTACTTGCAGACGAGCCTTCTTCTAATTTGGATATTGATGAGATAGAAAACTTAAAAAGAAAATTAAAAGAATATAAAGGAACTTTGTGCTTAATTTCACATGATAGAAATTTACTAGATAGTGTTGTAGATAGTATTTTAGAAATAGAAAATGGTGTTGTTACTAAATATAAGGGAAACTATTCTAAATATAAAGTACAAAAAGAAGAAAGAAATAAGAGAACTCAATTTGAATATGAGCAATACATAACAGAAAAGAAGAGACTAGAAGTTGCAATAAAGAAAGTGAAAAATGAAGCAAAAACTATGAGAAAAACTCCAAAAAGAATGGGAAATTCAGAAGCGAGGCTTCATAAAAGAGGAGTTGAAAATAAAAGAGAAAAAGTGGAACAAAGCTCTAAAAGTTTGGAAACAAGATTAAAAAAATTAGAAGTAAAAGAAAAGCCAAGTATAGAATATAATATTCTTATGAAAATGCCAGAAAGTTTAAAAGTAAAAAGTAAAATAATTGTAAGTTCTGATAATTTAAAGTTAAAAGTTGGAAATAAACTACTTTTAGATAATACAAGATTTAATATTAAAACAAATACTAAAACAGCTTTAATTGGTAAAAATGGAGTAGGGAAGACTACTTTAATTAAAGAAATATTAAGTGGAAATTCTGAAATAAAGATAAATCCGAGTAGTAAGATTTCTTATTTTAAACAGAACTTAAATAATTTAGATGAAAATAAAACTATTATAGAAAATATCTTAAAAGATACAAGCCAAGATGAAACAACAATTAGAAATATCCTAGCAAGCCTAAATATAAAAGGAAATGATATATATAAGAAAGTAGAAGTTATAAGTGGAGGAGAGAGAGTAAAAGTATCACTTACTAAAATTATGACTTCAAATAGTAATTTTTTAATATTAGATGAGCCTACTAACTTTTTAGATATAGAGTCAATAGAAGCGTTAGAATATTTAATGAAAGAATTTAAAGGAACTATTCTTTTTGTAACTCACGATAGAAATTTAATTGATAATATTGCAACTAATATTATGATAATAGAAAATAATAAAATAATAGAATTTGAAGGGAATTACACTAAATATTTAGAATATAAAGAAAACAAAAAGAAAAATATAAGTAACAATGATTTACTTTTAGATATTAAACTTGCAGAAATTACTTCTAAACTTTCTATTTGTAAAGATGAAAAAGAAAAGAAAGAATTGGAGGAAGAATATATGAAGCTAGTAAAAAATAAATAGTTTTCAAAAAAGTTGTTTTTATGTTTCTACTAAGTGTGGTACTTTTGGTTATAGCAATAATGCCTGAGAGTCCAACAGTTGAGAAATATAATGAAGTAGGCACTGTTATAAGTAAACGCTCAGAGATAAGTAATTTCTACAATCTTTCTATGAGTTATTTACTTAATATACCTGTGTTTAGTCAGCAAGAGGACTATTATTTGACCATAACGTTAGATGATGATTTTGATAGTCTTGTGGAAGTTAGTGTAGATGGAGAGGATTTTTCTAAATTCAATAAAGGCAATTTAGTATTAATTGAAGTAACTAAAAGTACTTATAAATCAGGAAGGAAGTCTTACGAATACGAATTTATAAGTTAAAGGATTTTGAAATCCTTACAAAGAGAGGTGAGCAAATGCCACCTCTCTTTGCATAGAAAAAACCTTGGAATAATTCCAAGGTTTGAATTTTATCTCTTTGAAAATTGTGGTGCTTTTCTAGCTTTCTTAAGACCATATTTCTTTCTTTCTTTCATACGAGGATCTCTTGTTAAGAATCCATTTGATTTTAAGATTGGTCTGTATTCACTGTTTGCTTCATTTAAAGCTCTTGCTAATCCATGACGGATAGCTCCTGCTTGACCAGTAAATCCTCCACCTTTAACAGTTGCAATAACATCATATTTTGAAGTTGTGTTAGTAACTGTAAGAGGTTGTCTAACTATAACTTTTAAAGTTTCTAAACCGAAAAATTCATCAATGTCTTTTCCGTTTATTGTTATTTTTCCAGTTCCTTCTACTACTCTAACTCTAGCAACTGCGTTTTTTCTTCTACCTGTACCATAAAAAACAATATTATCTTTTTTTGCCATTTTATTTTACCTCCCATACTTCTGGTTTTTGTGCTTGATTTTCATGTTCTGCTCCAGCATATACTCTTAATTTCTTTAGCATTTGTCTACCTAAAGAATTGTGAGGTAACATTCCTTTAATAGCTAAAGTCATAGCTTTTTCTGGATTTTTTTCAAGCATTACTCTTGCAGGAGTTTCTTTCATTCCTCCAATGTAACCTGAATGATGTCTATAAATTTTTTGATCTAATTTGTGTCCTGTAAGAACAGCATCTTTACAATTTAAAATAATAACATGATCTCCAACATCAATATTTGGTGTAAATGTTGGTTTATGTTTTCCTCTTAATAATTTTGCAGCTTCTGTAGCAACTCTACCAATTGGCTTATTTGCTGCGTCAATAATATACCATTTGCTTTCTACTTCACCTTTTTTTGCACTATATGTTGTATTATTCATGGTAATTTATACCCTCCTATTTTTATTATATTTATATATGAAATTTAAATAAGGCCACCGGGGAGAAGCTCATATTTAAATCATATTATCAATATCGCTAAACTATTATATTATGAAAAAGCTAGTTTGTCAATACTTGTAGCGAATTTTTTTCTAAAACTTGACAAATGATTTTGTTTTGTGTATACTATGTTCGTTAACTAACAGGATGTAAATATTATTTATTTTGAGGAGTAATATGAAAATGAAAAGAAAAAATGTAATAAAAAACATACTAATGATAGCTGCTTTAGGAATAGCAATAATGTTTTTTACGAATGTAATTTTTGCAGCAAACACTGCTAAGATAAGTGTAGAGACTGCAAATTTAAGAGAGACAGCAGATGAGAATAGCAGAATTTTAGTACAATTATCATTAAATGATGAAGTAGAAGTATTACAAAAAACAAATAATTGGTATGAAGTAAAAACTAAAAATGGTACTACAGGATATTTAAGAGAAGATTTAGTCAAAGTTTCTGGAGATGTAGAAGAAGCACAAAATAATTCAGAAGAAGCTAATACAGCAGAAACTAACACGACAGAAAGTAATACTGAAACTACAGAAAATCAAGAACAAGATACAACAGAAGTAATTACACAAGAGTCAGGAACTAGAATAGTTAAAGAAGACACAAAATTAAAAATAGTACCATCTATTAATGCAACAGATATCATTGAAGTAAAACAAAATGATGAAGTTACAATAATAGAAACAATGGGAGATTGGATTTGTATAGAGCAAGGAACAACAAAAGGTTGGATAAGAAGCGATAAATTAATGACAGTTGAAGAAAAAGAAAAACAAGATGAAGAAGCAAAAGCAGCTGAAGAAGCCGCAAAACAGGAAGCGCAAAAAGCTGAAGAAGAAACTAAAAAACAAACAACAAAAACAATGTATGCAAATTCAGCAACTGTAAATGTAAGAAAAGAAGCAAGTAAAGATTCTAGCATAGTTGAACAAATAAAATTAAATACAGCTGTAACAGTTTTATCAGAAGAAAATGGATGGAGTAAAGTAAGTGTTAATGGTAAAGAAGGATATGTAGCATCAAACTTACTATCATCATCAAAAACACAAGAGACAGCGACATCAAGAGGTGGAGTTACAAGAGAGAAAACAACTGAAGATAAAACTAAAACGACAACAACTACTACAACAACACCATCATCTGGAAAAGGTGCAACAGTAGTAGAAACAGCTAAAAATTACATAGGATATAGATATGTATATGGAGCAGCTGGACCAAATAGTTTTGACTGTTCAGGATTTACATCATATGTGTTTAAATTACATGGAGTAAGTTTAAATAGAACAGCAAAAGCACAATATAGTAATGGAACAGCAGTATCAAGAAGTGATTTACAGCCAGGAGACTTAGTAATGTTTGGACCATCAGTATCTGGAATAAATCATGTGGGAATTTATATTGGTGGAGGACAAATAGTTCATGCAGCTAATCCATCAAGGGGTGTAACAATAGATACAATAAATTCAGGATATTATAATAACAACTATGTGGGAGCAAGAAGAGTAATATAGCAAACTAAGAGAGGATGATGGAAATAAAAAGACCAATTTTAGTTGTAGCTATAGGATATATAATAGGGATAATTATGGGGCTATACTTTAATTTTAGTATAGCCTTTGTGTATATATTTTTAGCTGCAATATATTTTATAAAAAAGAAATTAATAAAAGAAAAAGTAAAAAAGTTAGATTTATTAAGTCCGAAAAGATATTTTAGATATTTTAAATTGTTTTTAGATTCAAAAGCTTTAATCATAATTTGTATTACTTCTATTATTTCAAATACAATAACAATTTTCCAAAATAATAAATATGAAACTTTATATAAAGATGAAGAAAATTTATCTGGCTTAGCGATAGTTGTAAGTCAAAGGGAAGAAAAAGAATATAATTATACATATAAAATAAAAATATTAGATATAGGAAAAGAAAATTGTAAAAATACATATTTGTACTTAAAGGTAAGTAAGAAAAATGATACTTTTTTAGAATATGGAGATGTAATAAATTTTAAAGGAGAGTTTCAAGAAGCAAGTGGAAAAAGAAATTATGGTGGATTTAATTACAAAGATTATTTAAAAAGTATAAAAGTATATGGAACTATAAAATCGGATGATATAAAAGTTTTAGAAAAAAATAAAGGAAATTTTTTTATTAGTTTAACAAATAGAGTTTCTAATTCTATAAAAGAAAAAATAAATAGCTTTATGAATTCTAGAGAAGCAGGTATGCTTATTGGAATTTTACTTGGAAGTGATGAAAGTATAGATGAAGACATAGAAGAAGATTTTAAAATAAGTAGTCTTTCACATGTATTAGCAGTATCAGGTATGCAAGTTACATATATTATTACTGGAATGTATCTTGTTTTTAAATCTAGTTTAGGTAAAAGAAAAACAAGAATTGTAATAATTATTATTCTAATTTTTTATACAGCACTTACAGGTTTTTCTCCATCTATTGTAAGAGCAAGCATAATGGGAATATTAATTATGGGAGCTTATTTATTTTATAGAAAAAACGATATTTGGACATCAATATTTTTATCACTTTTAATTATGCTTGTTTATAATCCATTTCTTATTACAAATGTAGGTTTGCAATTATCATATTTAGGAACAATAGGAATTATTTTATTCAATAAAACAGTTTTCAAAATACTTAAAAATATAAAATTTAAAGATAAAAAATATGAATATAAAATAAATAGAAAAGTAATAATTTTAATTTCTAAAATAAAAGAAATATTAGCTGTAACAATATCTGCAAGCATGGGAGTTTATCCTGTTATGTTATTTCATTTTAATTTATTTGGAATATATTTTTTAATAACAAATTTATTAGTAAGTATCATTTTAGGACCACTTACAATTTTTGGAACAGTAGTTGTTATAGTGTCTTTTATAAGTCTAGAAATAGCAAAATTTTTATCAGGAGCATTAGAATTTTTTATAAATGTACTTATTTCAATTTCAAGTTTTAGTAATTTACCTTTTTCTAAAATATATGTTGTAACCCCAAAAATATTTTTAATTATAATTATTTACATGTTTTTCATTGCTTTTAATTATATTTATAAGATTTACCATGATAGAAATCCATCTATTACTAAAGTAAGAGTTAAAAATTTAATTGCTCTTTATAAATACCAATACAAAAAGGATGAAGAAAAATATAAGAAAAAAATTTTAATTGTATCAGTATTAATTATTATAATTTTTTCTGTCTTTAATTCTATTCCAAAAGATTTAAAAATTTATTTTGTAGATGTAGGACAGGGAGATTGTACTTTTATTGTTACTCCTAAAAATAAAACTATTTTAATAGATGGTGGAGGAAGTACAGGTAGCGATTTTGATGTAGGAGAGAGTACGTTACTTCCATATATATTAGATAGAGGTCATAAAAAAATAGATTTAATCTTTATATCGCATTTTGACCAAGACCATGTTGGTGGACTTATTACAATTTTAAAAGAATTGAAAGTAGGAAGAGTTTGCATTTCACAACAGAAAGAGAATTCACAAAATTATCAAGAGTTTTTAAAAATAGTTAAAGAAAAAAATATTCCAGTTACTATTGTAAAAATGGGAGACAGAATAAATGTAGAAAATAATTTATATTTTGATATTTTATGGCCTGAAGAAGAGCAAATTACAGAGAATATGATAAATAATAATGCTATTGTTATGAAATTAAATTATAATGGATTCTCATGCCTTTTTACAGGGGATATAGAAAAAATTGCGGAAGATAAGATAGCAGAAATATATAGTGATAAAAAAATACTTAAAAGTGATATTTTAAAAGTTGCACATCACGGATCTAAAACTTCTACAACTGAAGAAATAATAGAACAGATAAAACCAAAAATTGCTTTAATAGGTGTAGGAAAAAACAACTTATTTGGACATCCAGCTGATGAAGTTATAGAAAGATTAGAAAAATTAAATATAAGAGTTTATAGAACAGATATAAATGGAGAAATAACAATAACTGTAAATGATAAAGGCAATTATTTTGTAGATTCAATATATTAAATATGTAAAATTATGGTATAAATTTTTAAAAATAGTAAACAATAAAAACAAAAGATGAATTTGGAGGAAAGAGTATGAATAAAATTATTATAACGTTACTTGCAATTGTTGTGGTGATTGCTGCAATGGTTACAGCTGTTTTTATTTATATACCAGAAGAAAAAAATGAAGCTAAAGTTGAGGTTCAAGATGTAGCAGTTAAGAATAATACAGAAAATGAAATAGAAAATGTAACAGGAAACACAAATAATATGGTAGAAACAAATGCAAATGAAGAAAGAATATCACCAAATGCTTTTATAACATTTAAACAAACATATAAAAAGTGTGGACATACAACTAGTGAATTTGTAGAAGTACCACAAGAATTTGTTAATTTAACAGAAGAAGAACTAAAAGAAAAATATTCGGATTGGACTGTAGAGAAGTTTTCAGATACAGATATAGTGCTTAATAAAGAAGTGGAAGGAAGTTGTAATGAACATTATATTGTAAGAGATGTAGGTGGAACAGTTACAGTATTTCATGTGCTAGAAGATGGTACAGAAGAACAATATATGGTAACTGATATTGCAACAGAATATTTAACTGATACTGATAAGATAGAAATGGAAAAAGGAATAGAAATAAACGGAAAACAAAACTTAAATCAATTAATAGAAGACTATGAATAGGCTTGAAAATTTTATATAAAAGTGATAGAATAACTTTTGCATTATTGTTTATTCCCAAAGAGAAAATTAGTAAAATCTCGTAGGGAAAACTTCCAAGTTTCATTAACAAGGAGGAAATTATGAAATGTAGAAGTAGTCTTTTCAAAATTCTAATAACGATAGTGTGTGTCTTAGTTACATGTCTTATTGGAATTTTTATTTACAATCTATTTATAAGAAAGGAGCGTAAAACCCACTACCTTTAGGTGGTGGGATATAAGCGACTAATTTTTGAGATTCGTAAAATTAAATTGTTTGATAAAAATATTGAAATTAGATATAATAAACACCTAAAGAAATTCTGTAGATGAAGGAGGTGTAAAATGTGTATCTGACTGTAAAACAACAAGTAAAACATTTGTCTAAGAAAGAATATAAAACAATAAAAGAACTTTGTCATATAGCAAAAAATCTAACTAATCAAGCAATATATAATATAAGGCAATACTATTTTACAGAAGGAAAATATTTAAACTATACAAAAAATTATGAATTACTAAAAACATCAGAAAATTATAAATTACTTAATTCAAATATGGCACAGCAAATAATAAAAGAAGTAGATGGAAGTTTTAAATCATT